>JACRBO010000160.1 GCA_016219235.1 Chloroflexota bacterium | reverse complement strand
TCAAACACCTTCACGAACAATTTGTTGTGCCGCGCCGTGGTGCGCCAGTGCACGCGCCGTAACGGATCGCCGATCAAGTATGGGCGGGTCGTCGCCATGTTGATCGTGTCCGCGTGCGTGGCGTGATTCAGCCGTTGCAGATCGCCCACCTGTCGCTGGCGCGGCAGCAGTTCGGGCGAGAGGGAAGCCAGCGGCGGATACACGAGGATTTCACGGCCCTGCGTGTATGTTTGCCGCACGCGAAAAATGCCAAACGGATCGCCGGTGATCAACTCCCACGGGCCGAGCATAAATACGCCGCGTTGAGTGCAGGTGGTCGTCACACGCCACTGCTTCACCGCGCCGCCGCCTACGATGTACACCCCTGACAGGGCATAGCCGGGCGCGGTCGAGTGATCGACTACTTCCGCCCAGATCAGCGGCAGTGGCGCGCGGTTGATGATCTCGATCACTTCTTCCAGTTCATCGCCCACCTGCACGGCGGTATAGCGCAGCGTGCGCGACGCTTCGATCCGCCGCGCCAGCGATCGCGTCCACAGCCAGCCGATTAACAGCAAACTCAGCAACACCACCAGCCCGGTCAACACCAGCGGCAGCGGCCAGAGCGCGTACCAAATTAACAACCCTAACGACGCGATCAGCCACAACGGCTGATGCACCTCGATGCGAGCCTCGCCGCTGGCATGCGGCATGCGCCACAGCCGGGAGAGGCGATCGATGAAATGGCGAAACAGCGAACGAAAGGGCATGTTGTTTCCGATGGCGAGTCAGCGATCAAGCGACACTATCCGACTATCGAACTACATGACTATCTCACTACTTGACTGACTGCGAATCCGGCAACGGCAATTGCTGCAACACATCGCGCAACAATTTATTCGCGGTGAATTTCTTCAGGCGCGCGGCGGGCGTGACGATCAGGCGATGGGCCAGCACGGGTTCGGTCAGCGCCTTGATGTCGTCGGGCAGCACGTACGCGCGGCCTTGCAGCGCGGCCTGCGCCTGCCCCGCGCGGAACAACCCCAGACTGCCGCGCGGGCTTGAGCCTAGATAAAAGTGCTCGTGATCGCGCGTGGCAAACGTGATGTCCACGATGTATTGCTTCACAGCGGGCGACACGTGTACCGTCTTCACGGTTGCCTGCATCGCCGCCAGTTCGTCCAGCGCCAGCACCGGCGCGATCGTCTTCAACGGATGATCGAATTGCTGATCGTCGATCATCTCGATCTCTTCGCGTTTGTTCAGGTAGCCCAACCCGATACGCAGCAGAAACCGATCGAGCTGCGCCTCCGGCAGCGGAAACGTGCCCTCGTACTCGATCGGGTTCTGCGTGGCGATCACCATGAACGGCGACGGCAGCGGATGCGCCACCCCGTCGATCGTGATCTGCCGCTCCTCCATCGCTTCCAGCAGCGCCGATTGCGTCTTGGGTGTGGCCCGATTGATCTCGTCGGCCAGCACGATCTGCCCCATGATTGGACCAGGCCGGAATTCAAAGGCTTGCGTGTGCTGGTTGTAGATCGACGTGCCCGTCACATCGCTGGGCAGTAGATCGGGCGTGAACTGGATGCGGCTGAAGGTGCAGCCCAATGATTGCGCTAAGCTACGCACCAGCATCGTCTTGCCGGTGCCGGGCACATCTTCGATGAGCAGATGGCCCTGACACAGCAAACTGATCACCGTCAGTTCTAACGCACGGCGTTTGCCGACGATGACTTGCGACAGGTTGTCGATGATTCGTTCGGAATGGGCTTGCACATCGGTTACGGTGTAAGTCATGAGGAAATCCGCCTTCAGGGTGTGAGGTCGTGTCGGTGCGCAGTATAATTCGGATTGCCCCGCGAGGCAACCAACTTCCCGCTTCATTGTATAATCGACGCAACCTATTTTTCTGGACGCTTGCTATGCCCACTCGCCAACCCACCGCCATCATCAACAGCGTCGCGCCCATTCGCGTGTGCGACAACGGCGGCTGGACCGACACATGGTTTGCCGGTCACGGCCGCATCTTCAATATCGGCGTGTACCCGTATGCCGAAGTGCAGATCAAAGTTTATCCCGAAATCGATCACGAAGAACGGATTGTGATCAACGCCGAGAACTACGGCGAGCGCTACGCGGTCAATCCCGAAAAACACTGGGACAAACACCCGCTGCTCGAAGCGGCGATCGCCTACATGCGTGTGCCCGACGATTTGAGTTTCGAAGTCACGATCTATTCGGAAGCGCCCGGCGGGGCTTCGACCGGCACGTCGGCAGCGGTGACGGTCGCACTCATCGGCGCGCTCGATTCGCTGTCGCCGGGCCGCATGACGCCGCACGAGGTGGCCCTGGCCGCGCAGCGCATCGAGACGGAGATGCTGCATCAACAGTGCGGCATTCAAGATAAATTGTGTGCGGCCTATGGCGGCATCAACTACATCGAGATGTACCAGTATCCGCACGCCTCGGTCTCGCCCATCGTTGTGCCCAACTCAACATGGTGGGAGTTGGAGCGCCGCCTGGTGCTGATCTATCTGGGCAAGTCGCATCAATCGTCGTCGGTGCATGAGATGGTGATTCGCAGTCTGGAGAATGCCGGGCCGGATTGTCAGCAGATCGCGGACTTGCGCGACACCGCCCCCCGCTCGCGCGATGCCGTCTATGCCGGTGATTTCGCGGCGTTAGGCGCGGCGATGATCGACAACACGGAGGCGCAGCGGCGGCTGCATCCCGACTTGGTCAGCCCGGAGCATCAGCGCGTGATCGACATCGCGCGCGAGCACGGCGCGCTGGGCTGGAAGGTCAACGGCGCGGGCGGCGATGGCGGGTCGGTGACGATCCTGACCGGCGACATCTCGCAAGTCAAGCGCGCCATGATCCGCGAGATCGAGCAGGAAAACACGCTGCTCAAGAACATCCCCATCTATTTGAGCCGCTACGGGCTGCGGGTGTGGACACGCGACTGCTGCGACTAAATTTGACGAGAATCAAAAATCGGGCGAGTCGATGGACTCGCCCGATTCGTTTGTAGCGGTGGTCAGTCGCGCGCCAGAATGAGTTGCAGCCCCAGCTTGGACAGATCGAGACGCACGCTGGCGGGCAGCGCATCGTCGGTGATAACTTTGTCCACCACATTCAACGGGGCAACTTGAATCACCGACTCATGGCTGAAGCACGTATGGTCCGCCAGCAAAATCACTTCCTTCGCCGAACGGATCATCGCCTGCTTGATGGTGACTTCGGAGATGTTGGTGTGCGACAGGCCAAAATCGAAGGCGATGCCGCTCACGGTCAGGAACAACTTGTCGGCGCGCAGATCGCGCAGCGCACTCTCAGCGGTCGGCCCGACGAGGACCTGGCTGCTATACCGCACCGCCCCGCCCGTCGAGATCAGCACCAGCCCCGGCGTTCGATTCAGTGTGTTAAACACCGTCACCGAATTGGTGATCACCGTAACGTCTTGTTTCTGCCTCAGTTCTTCGGCCAGATAATTGGCAATCTCGCCGCCGTCGATCAGGATCACGTCGCCGGCATTCACCAGCCCCGCCGCCAGCCGCGCAATTTGCCGCCGCCGCAGGTCCACTTCGTCGCGCAGACTTTGATCGGGTTCCAGAACCTGGCAGCCGATTTTGGATCGCGCCGCGTTCTCGTGCAAAATCGCCGAAAGATTCTTATACCATTCGTGTTCGCTGAATGGCACCGTCACGCCGATCTGGCGCGGCAGGCGTTTCGCGCCGCGTGAGGCAGACGGCTCGATCGGGACCGGGATCGTCAATCGGCGGCGGGCCACCGCCCAGTTCAATTTCCAGCCGTTCGCCTCATGCGTGTAAAAATCGGGCAGCGTCTCTTTAGTCAAGACGATGTGCGGTGTGACGAATTGATCGGGCAGCGGCTGATGATTGTACGCCGCAATCGCCGCTTCGATGCACGTCAAACCGACGATCTCGGGAAACATGGCCAGGCCCGCCTTGCAATACCGATCGGCCATCAGCTCGTCGATGAGCGTGTCGCCCTCCAGGCCGAATGTGACCACCATGATGTTGGCCGGGTCGAGTTGCAGATCGCGGCAGGCATGCAGCGCGCCGCGCGCGGTGGAGTCGTTGATGGCGAAGATCACGTTGATGTCAGGGTGCACCGTCAGCGCGTCGCCGGCCACCTGATACGCCGTGTGATACTGCGATTGCGCATCGATTGACAGCACCAGCTGGCTGCCGGGCAGCGCCTCGCGCAGACCCGCCCAGAAACCCTGACTGCGCGTCTGCGTGTTGGGCAGGTGAAACGACAGGTCGAGCAGGCGGCCGCCGGCCTGACCGCGCTGCCGCAAATGGCCCCCCGCCCACACGCCCAGATCGTGGCCGGCCTGATAGTTGTCGACCGCCACCACGGTGACTGCCTCGGGCAGCTGCACCGATTCCGCAATCACCGGAATCTTGCGTTTCTGTGCGCGATCGAGCAACAGCGCATCGTACCGGGCATTGACCGACGTAGCGATCAGGACATCGATCGTATCGACCAACGGGCCGATCTGCTTCTGATCGGGTACGGCTTCAACGGTCTCGATCGCGCCACTTGCGGCCGATCGGATGGAAGCGGCCCCCCCGTATGTTTTCTTAACTCGATTCTGTTCCTCCAGCTGCATCAAATCACGCCGGATCGTCATTTCCGAGACGTTGAGCCGTTCACTCAATTCCCTGATAGTCAGAAAACCGTGCTCGTCGATGAGGTTGACAATGCGATCCGGGCGCTCACGATCGGCCATAATTCCTCCACTAAATGTTAATAGTCAAACATTCATAGGCGATTATATCATTGCCCTGGCAAAAGTCAATGGGTTTGCATCAAAAGTCAAACATTTGCATCTTGACACGGTGATTTTTGCGTGATAGTATAAACATCACTCAAGACAGGTTGATGAAATAATAACACTCTGTTCCATCTTCGCTCGACAGGAGGTCGACACCCCGACGAAACAGATCGATTTCACGCCCGCAGCCCGCTACTGATTGAAACGCTTTAACCTTGAACACCCCACCCTGACAAGAAGGAGAAAGTAAGTCATGCAGACCAAACGCATCTTCAATGTTGTCGGCCTGTTAGTTGTTGCGGCGATGTTGCTGGGAGCCTGTGCCCCGGCTGCCGCCCCAACGCAAGCCCCCGCCCCGGCCCAACCCGCTCAGCCTGCTCAACCCGCCCAACCGGCCCAACCAGCGCAGCCAGCGCAGCCAGCCACTCTTAAACCCTACAAGATCGGCTTCCTGGCCGGCGTGCAGGATCCGTTCTACTTCACGATGCAGCGCGGCGCGGCGCAGGCCGCTGCTGATCTGGGCGTCGAACTCGTCGTGCAGATCCCGGCGAAATGGGATGTGACCAGCCAGACCCCGATGCTCGACGCGATGGTGGCTCGCGGCGATCTGAATGCGCTGTTCCTGGCGCCCGTCGACAAAGACGCGATGATCGCCCCGCTGCAAAAAGCCAGCGACTCCGGTCTGCCCATCCTCACCGTCGATACCTATATCGGCGATGGCGACTACGTCAACGGCCCGGTGAAATTCCCGCTGTCCTTCATCGCTTCCGACAATGAACTCGGCGGCCAGATCGCGTGCGAAGCGTTGATCGAGGCGATCGGTGGCAAGGGCAAGATCTACGTTCAGAACGTCAAGCCCGGTATCAGCAGCACCGACGCTCGCGAGAAGGGCTGCAAGGAAGTCGTCGCCAAACATCCCGATGTGACGTTGGTCGGCGTGGACTACAACGACGACGATCCGTCGAAGGCTCAGGCACAGGTCGAAGCCATGCTCCAGAAGGAAGCTGACCTGGCCGGTATCTTCGGCACCAACGTCTTCAGCGCGCAAGGCGCGGGCCAGGTGGTAGCCAATAAGGGTCTCAGCGGCAAGGTCAAGGTCGTGGCCTTTGATGCGACTTCCACCGCTATCGAGATGCTAAAGGCCAAGACCGTCGATATGGTCATCGCGCAGAAGCCGTCGGACATGGGCTACCTCGCCGTGGCGTTGGCCGTGGCGTACCTCGATGGGGCGACCAGCCTGCCCACCCACATCCCGACCG
>JACRBO010000159.1 GCA_016219235.1 Chloroflexota bacterium | reverse complement strand
GGCACATTGGTCATCACCGCCGAGACTTTGGCTGCGAAGAATTTTAACAGTACATCTTCAATTTGGGCAGGCGACACGCCCATGCCGCCCAACAAGCCAAAGGCCACCAGCGCCTCGGGCGTGTCTTTGATTTGATCCATGCGTTCTTTCAAGACGCTCAACCGCCGGATGGGTTCACGCAGCCCCACCGGCAGCGACAGAATCACCAACCCAAACTGATTGCCCAAGGTGTCGAGTTTGTCAGGCGGACGCACACTCACGGGTACCATCGCGCGAATGTTCAAGTTGGCCGCGACTTCACCCTGTTCGTCCAGATAGCGGCGCAGCGCGCCCGTGACCGCGGCTAACAGCACATCATTCAGCGTGGCATGCAGTGCGTGCGCCACATCTTTGACCACGCCCAACGGCATGGGCCTGGACCAGACCGCGCGCTTGTCCACACCGCACTGCCCTCTAAACAAGGTGGGTTGATCGGGCTTGAGCAGCAGCAACTTGCTCAACGCAATCGCCCCCAACGAACCCAGGTTCAACGTATCGATCAAGCGCGAGGGATGCGCCACCGTTTGAAGGCCTTCATGCAACAACGAGCCGGCCAGCGCCAGTGTGACGTTAACAGCTTTGACGGCCGGTTCGAACAAATGCTTCAGCGAATCGTCAACGGGTGCGGATTCCGGCCCGTGCCACTCAGCATCGGGCGTGGCGTCCGTCATCGACAGCAAGACTTGCACCAGCGCCAGGCCGTCGGCAATGCAGTGATGCAGGCGGCCGATGATGGCGGTGCCTGCGCCATAATGATCAACAAAGATGAATTGCCACAGGGGCCGCCGCCGATCAAGGGGCGCGCCCATCAACTGCCCCGCCAATTGCTGCAACGCGGCCTCATCGCCGGGCGCGGCCAGCGTGTCACGTTGAACGTGATAGTCCAGATCGAAGTGCGGATCGACTTCCCACATGGGCAGGCCCAGCCCCAACAGCGGCTCTTTGACGCGCTGCTTAAACCGATCGTGAATGAGCAGCCGCTCGGCCACCACCGCGCGAAAACGCTCGTAGTCCAGCGGCGCGTCAAACATCATCACGCCCACGATCACCGCCAGATTGGTGGGCTTATCCATGTGCAGCCAGGCCGCGTCAACCGGAGAAAAAAGTTCGCTCTTCATGATGGCCTCATCCCAGTTGGTATGTTTGACACCCGATCACACAGACTTAAACTATGGAGGGAAGTCATGCCCGAACGCTTCCGTCGGGCATCCAGACTGACGACGGCGCTCCAGGCTGATACGCTTGCTGGATTCCCGCTAGAAGCGCGCGGGAATGACCCGTACTCCGCTAACCACGATACTCGCGCACGCGTTGCATACCACGCCCCACCATCTGCAACGCGCCGCGCTCGGCTTCGTACTTGATGCGATCTTCATCCAGTGTCAACAACTCCCCGTTCCGATAAAGCAACTGCCCATCGACGATCACGTGCGTGACATCCCCGGCCTTAGTGCAGTGCACCAGGTTGCTGATCAGATTATGGCGCGGCAAAAAGTGCGGTCGATCCGTATCGATCAAGATCAGATCGGCGGCATAGCCGGGCGCGAGGATGCCGGTCCGCTCAAACCCGATCGCGCGTGCGCCGTTTTGCGTGCCCATGCGCAAGGCCAGGTCACCGGGCACGGCTTCGGGATTGCGCTGCTCGTGCTTCTGCAAGATGACCGTCTGACGGATCGCGGCGGGCAGGTCCATGTCCGCATTCGAGCCGGGGCCGTCGGTGCCGATGGCGACCTTGATGCCGCGCGCGAAAAATCTCGATAGATCATTCACGCCCATCGCCAACTTCATGTACGTGATGGGCGTATGCGCCACCGTCACATGCTGTCGCGCCAGAATATCCAGATCGTCATCGCTCACGGCCAGGCAATGGGCGGCAATACACGGCCCGTCGAACACGCCCAGCAAGGCGAGCTGGCCGATCGGGGTCTGGCCGTGCGCCGCGAGTGAGTTATCAACCTGTTCTTGCGATTCGGAAACGTGTAAATGTATCGGCAAATCGCGCTCGTGCGCCAGCGCGGCGATGCGCGCCAAAAAATCCGGTGGACAAATGTACGGCGAATGCGGCCCCAGCAGCAATTTAATACGCCCGTTCGCGCGGCCTTGCCAGCGCTCGATGAAGTCCAGCGTGCCATCGAGGTTGGCGCCGACTTCTTGATCGTCGCCCAGGCCGAACACGCACCACGTCAGGCCGGCCTTCAGGCCGGATTTTTCCACAACTTCAGCCACGCGATCCATGTAGAAATAGTGATCGTTGAAAGCCACCACGCCTGATCGGATCATCTCACACGCCGCGAGGGCCGCGCCCCAGTACACATCATCGCTCGTCAGCGCCGATTCGGCCACCCAGATCTTTTCGTTGAGCCAGCGCGGGAAAGGCAAGTCCTCGGCCCAGCCGCGCTCGTAGGTCATGGGCGAGTGACAGTGCGCGTTGACGAAGCCCGGCAGCGCCACCTGCCCGTAACCGTTGATGATCCGATCGGGCGTGAAATCGATCGGGATGTCACCGGCCGCCACGATCGTGCCGCCGTCGATGGCGATCGAGCGATCGCGCAACAGCGTGCCCGCGGCATCCAGCGTCACCACATCGACATGGGTGATCAGCGTTCGCGCCATGTCAGTGATTCTCCAGATAACGTTTGATCGCGTTGATCAGGGTCACGTCGTCGTAGGGTTTTTGAATGAAGCCGCTGTATCCGGCGCCCGCAAACCGGCGCGCCACTTCAGCCTGATTGTAGCCTGACGACAAGATCACACGCACCCACGGGTTAAGCGCGCGCAGCTGCTGGAAGGTTTCTTCGCCGCTTTGTCCGGGCATGGACAGATCCAGCAGGACCAGTTGAATCTCGGCCTGCCGTTCACGATACAGTCTGACACCGGTCTCGCCGTCTTCGGCCGCGATGACGGACAGACCGCAATCGTCCAGAATATCGGCGACTGCCAGCCGCACCGGTTCTTCGTCGTCGATGACCAATATGAGTTGTCCGGCCATACGGCCCTCCGTAGTGTGATCCTCGGTACCGGGCGCGGCGGGCAACGCCGTCGAGACCGGAAATAACAGATAGAACGTCGTGCCGTGCTCTGGCCGGCTATCGACCTGCAAGCCGCCGCCATGACCGCGCACGATGCCCAGCACAGCCGCCAACCCCAGGCCGCGCCCTGTAAATTTGGTGGTAAAGAACGGATCAAAGATGCGCGCCAGTGTATCGGTGCCCATGCCGCCGCCCGTGTCGGTCACTGCCACTTGCGCGTACTGACCGGGCGGCAGGCGCAGGCCGGTGTATTGCGCCCAGTACGCCTCATTGCCGGTCAGCGTGTACGGGCGCGTCAGCACCGTCACCCGGCCCGGCTGTTCGCCGATGGCTTCGCTAGCGTTGATGATCAGGTTCATGATAACTTGCTGAAGTTGGCCGGTGTCGCCGTCGATCAACGGCAGGCCGGCCGCCAGATCGGATCGGAGCTGCACGTTCTTGGGAACGGCTACTTCAAAGAGGTGCAAATTGTCTTGAATCAGGTTGTTAAGCTGCACGGGCCGCTGTTCAAATTGACCGCCGCCCGAATAGGCCAGTAATTGCCGGGTCAGATCGGCGGCACGGCTGGCCGCTTTCACCGCTTTCTCGACATGCGGCCGCGCCTCGTTATCGGACGGCAGCCTGGACAACGCCAGCGAGGTCTGCCCCAGCATGGCGACGAGCAGGTTATTGAAATCATGGGCAATGCCACCCGCCAGCACACCCAGGCTTTCCATTTTTTGAGTCTGACGCAGCGCCTCTTCAGCGCGGAGGCGCTCGGTGATGTCTTCGTATGTGCCCAGGATGCCAATGACGTTTCCGCGCGCATCGTGCAGCGGCACTTTGCTGGTCTCCACCCAGGCCTGCCGGCCATTAGCCATCAGCTGTCGTTCGATGAAGTGATACTCCGGGGTATCGTTGTCCATCACCCGCCGATCGGTCTGTCGGTACGCTTCGGCCTCGGGCCGCGGCCAGGGGAAATCAAAGTCGGTCCTGCCAATCACCTTCTCCGGCGACCCAAAGCCGGCATCGATCGCAAAGACGCGGTTGCAGCCCTGATAGACCGAAGCGTGATCTTTCCAGAAGACGGCCTGGGGGATGTTGTCGATGATGGATTGCAGCATCTGCTGTGAGGTGCGCAGCGCCGCTTCGATCCGCTTGCGTTCGGTAATGTCAATGTTGACACCCAGGATGCCCTGGATTTGATCGCCGTCCCGGATCGGCCCGCTGATTTCACGATAGACGCGCTGCTCGCCCCCCACCGTGTATTCAGCATCGACATCGATGATTTCACCGGCGAACACGCGCCGGTCCTTCTGATCCCAGTAAGCGGCAATCGCGGGATCAACCGACAGTTCGCTCACATGACGGCCCAGCCGGTCGCCCCACATACTGACGCTGCTGGAATTTTGCAGCATGTAGCGGCCGTCTTTATCTATGGCCCAGAAATCGAACGGCAGGTTTTCGATGGCGGCGCGCAGGCGCGCCTCGCTTTCCCGTGCTTCGGTGTACAGCCGCGCCCGGCTGATGGCGGCACTGACGTGCGCGCTTAACGCCGTCATCAGCCGCAGATCGGCCACCGTCAGGGTAATGCCCGGCCGGCTCTCGATGTTTAACACGCCGGCCATGCGGCCCTGATCGAACAACGGCACACCGATTTCCGATGTTACGTCGGTTTCGGCCTCCAGAAAATCCGCGTCACAATGCGCGTCGTCGAGAAGCACCGGCTGGCCGGTGCGCGCCACCCGGCCGATGACGCCGGTCGTCAACGGGATTTCCCAGATCGTTTTTTGATAGCCGATCTGATGCTGCAGCCGCAGCACTTGACCGTCGAGCATGTACAGCGAGACGAGCGTATCGCCAAACGTCTCTGCGATCGCTTCACAGACGGTGCGAAAAACCGTCGATAGATCGAGTTCGTTCGTCAGGGCGCTGCGCGCCCGCTCGAGCAGCGCCAATTCCTGCGTCTGCCGCTGCGCCGCGTCATACAGCAGGCGATACTGGCGCTCGCTGCTGCGCAGCGCTTCCTCTGCCCGCTTGCGCTCGATCGCCATCGCCACCTGATCGGACACAAAGGTCAGCACGCGCTTGTGCTCTTCGGTCAAACGCACCCGCTCATTGTAAGTCTGCACCACCAGCACACCGATCGTCGCAGTCTGGGTGCGCAGCGGCACGCCCAGCCAGTCAACCGAGTCAGCACCCACCAGCGCCACTTCGTCGCGGGCCATCAGGTCGTCAAAAACCTCCGGCGTCGCCAGCAGCGGCTGGCCGGTGCGCAGCACGTAGGACGTCAGGCTCTTGCCGGGCGGTGACGGCAGGTCCAGTTCATCCTGCTCGTCGGCGAAGTAGGGCATGTGGATCAGGTTATCGCGCTCGTCGTACAGGGCGATAAAGAAATTGCGCGCCGGCATCAGTTGGCCGATGATCGCGTGAATGGAGTGATACAAAGCATCGAGGTCGGGTGCGGTGTGGGCGGCCTCTGAGATGTGATGCAGCGCGCCTTGAATCTGCTCGGCCCGCCGGCGCTCGGCCAGGTCGCGTTGGGCAGCCTCGAATAATCGGGCGTTAGACACCGCCACCGCCGCTTGATCAGCCAGCAGCGTCAGCAGACGCACATCGTCGTCGTCAAACGGGCCGGCCTGGTGCTGATCGTTAATGGTGATGACACCTACAATCTGATCGCCCAACTTCATGGGCACGGCCAACACCCGCCGGAATTGGCTGTTTTGATAGGGTGTTGCGCGTCCCGGCCAATTGGCATAGTCCGCCACAAACTGCGCCACACCCGATTGCGCCACGCGCCCCGACAGGCCCTCGCCCAGCTTCAGGTGTGTCCCCTGATAGGCGTGCAGATTATATGTTGACGCTAATTCCAGCGCCTCGCCGTCGGGCGAAATCAGGTAAACGCCGCCCGCGCGCACCCCCACCAGGTCGGCCGCCAACTCCACCACCTTGTCCAGCAAAGCGGCCAGACTGGGCTGCGAGTTGATCGCCAGTGCGATCTCATTGAGCGCGTCCAGTTCGCGCGTGCGGCGTGCGAGCGCGCGGGTCAGGCGCTCAATTTGGGATTGCGGGTCAACCGGTTCGATAGTCATGAGCTGCGTGTTTATAGCCGTTCGAGAATCGTGGCCGTGGCCAGGCCGTGACCGATGCACATCGTTTGCAGGCCGTAACGCCCGCCGGTGCGCTCCAGGTGATGCAGCAACTTCGTCATCAAAATCGCGCCGGTCGCGCCCAGCGGATGGCCGTGCGCGATGGCGCCGCCGTTGGGATTGACCCGCACCGGATCGGGCTGAATCTCTTGCTGCCAGGCCAGCACCACCGACGCAAAGGCTTCGTTGATCTCAATCGCATCGATGTGATCGATCGTCAACCCGGCGCGCTTGAGCACCTGGCGTGTGGCCGGGATGGGGCCGGTCAACATGATCACCGGATCGCTGCCCACTACCGATCGAGCCACGAGGCGAGCGCGCGGCTTCAACCCCAACTCGAGCGCGCGTTCCAGCGACATCAGCAAGATCGCCGCGCTGCCGTCGCTGATCTGGCTGGCATTGCCCGCGGTGATGACGCCGTCTGGTTTGAAGGCGGGCTTCAACTGCGCCAGCTTGACCGGGTCCGGCTCAAAGCGAATGCCCTCATCGTATTTCAGACAGCCGGGCGATCCATCGGGCAGGCAGTAGTCGATCGGGATGATTTCCGTCACGAAGTCGCCGCGTTTCGTCGCGGCGGCTGCTTTGACATGACTGGCCAACGCAAAGCGATCGAGGTCTTCGCGCGACAAGTGCCATTGCTCAGCCATCATTTCGGCTGACAGACCCTGATTCGCCAGTGGATAGGGAAAGTCGGGCGGCCAGTCTTTAGGCCAATCGGAGCCGAGCGGTACGCGGCTCATCACTTCGATGCCGCCCGCGATGACGACATCCATATCCCACGAGGCGATGGCCTGTGCGGCGAAGTGGACGGCCTGCTGGGCCGAGCCGCACATGCGATTGAGTGTGACGGCCGGCACCTCGACGGGCCAGCCCGCCTGCAGCACGGCCAATCGCGTGATGTTCGCGCCCTGCTCACCGAGGGGCGTGACACAGCCAAAGATCACGTCTTCGACCAGGGCCGGGTCGATGCCGGAACGCGCAATCAATGCCTGTAAGACGCGGGCGGCCAGGTGCGTGGGCAGCAGGCCGCTGAGCGATCCATTGCGCCGCCCGATCGGGGCACGCACGGCTTCGACGATGACGACGTCACGCATGCTCATCTCCTGAACTGAGGCCCGGCTTAACGCCAAGTTGATCCAACAGGGCGCGCGTCGCGGCGGCGATGTCACTCACCGCTTGATTGAAGGCGGCTTCATTGTGGCGCGACGGTTTTCGATACCCGCTGACCTTGCGCACGAATTGCAGCGCGGCGGCCTGGATCTCTTCAGCGGTGGGAGGTTGATCGGGCTGACGGAGTTGCTTGATGCTGCGACACATAGGGGCGGCTCCTGTGACTCATCAACTGGGCAGCAGGCGGTGACACTTCGTCTGCTCTTGAGTATAGCACAGGGCATGCAGCCGTGGCTAGGGAATTCCGACTGGCGAAAACAACGCACCCGCCAATGGCATTGTCACCATCGGCGGGTGTAAACAGTGGATTCGTGAAATGTGTGCGGCGTTGACTTTTGCCGGCCGTCAACCGAAGTGACGCACGTCCTCCCAGTAATTCGGCCAGGACTGGTGCATTTGTCGGCAATAGTAAATACTCGGATGACTGGTTTCCTCATTGGGAACGCCGTACCGATTGGTAACATGCCCGACTAGCTGACACTCTTCAAACGCAGCAGTAGGTCTCATATCCAACAGGATCAAGTTCTGCGGAGGCGGATCGCCGTAGCCACGCAGCCAGTAAGAGTTAACGCCGCTGATCGCTTCCGGCAGCCCATAGGCCGGGCCGTATAGATTGATGGCGCCGGCTTCGCCATAGTTGCCAGTCAGGATGCCAGTCTGCGCTCGCTCTTCAGCGGGCAAGGCAGCATAGATATTGGCGACGGTCTCGACCAATTCCGGCCAGCCGATCTCTTCTTTGAACTCACCCTGGAGATTGACAACCGTATTCCACCACGCGGACTTGATCGGCGCGATGGGCAGGGCAATCGCCGCAAAGACCGCACCGCCGATCGCAAACGCCCCAAAGGCGCTCGCTCGTATAAACCGCCCCCGGCCGATCGATAGCGCGGCCACCCAGTTCTCCATTACGACTGCACCCGCGGCGAGGAGCATCGGGTAAGCAGCTGCCAAATAATAGGATCGCCCCTGCGTGAACACCAACAGCGCGCCCGGCACGACGAACATCCAGCCGATCGAACGGAAGGCTTTCCCGGCCCTGGCGAAGAAATAATACGCCAGGCCGGCCAGCCACAGCGGGATCGTCGTCACGTTGGCGGAAAAAATAAGCTGCTCTTTCAGAAAGTCTTTGGTGCGCCCGATGCTTACATCGCGCGCGTGGATGGTACTTAAGAAATCCAGCGAAATGAAATCATGCTGCGCCTGCCAGATCAGGTTCGGCAAAAAGATCAGCAGCGCCAGAACAATGCCGCCCCACAGCCACGGGCTGAGCAGATAACGGCGCGCCTGAGTAAAGAGCACGCCCACCACCAGGCCCGCCACCAGAAAGATGAGCGTATACTTGGTCATTAACCCCAGTCCGATGACTGCGCCGATGCCCAGCCACCAACGCGGGTTACCCGATTTCAACAGCCGAATCATCAGATAGGCGATCAGCACCCACCACACGTAATCGAACGAGGAATAGGAGAGCAACGACCCCGCCAGCAACCCGATCGGCGCGATGCCCACAGCCACGGCCGCCACGACCTGCGCCAGCCGCTTGCCGCCCAACTCGCGTGCGATCAGACCGGCCAGCACCATCGCGGCGGCCTGCGCCAGTGACGGGAATAATCGCACGCCCACCAGCGAGGGTCCGAACAGCGTCAACGCGACCCGCGTGATGAATGGCGTTACCGGGGGATAAGCGACATAGCTCCAGTCCAGATAACGCGCATTGTCGAGCATATCGAGCTCGTCGCGATGCCAGCCATACTGGTTGTTGGCGAGCGCGTGTATCACGAGTTTCGTCAGCGCCAGCAGGATCAAAACACCGCTGTCGGTGAACTGGATTCGAGTCCTGATCGCGTCCTGGGCAGCCGGCATCGGCTTAGTCGTGGTCAAGTTCTGGTCAGTCATGCTTCACACTCCTTGCCTCGCCAGGATAGACCGAACGTCCAGCGCGCCGCGTCGCTTCGGTTTCATCCCGAACAGGAAGCGCAGCCAGTTGAACCGCCGCACCAGGAACTCGTACAGGCACATGCTGACAGCGAATGAGATAAGCACGATGATGAGGAACTTCAGCACGTCGGGGGTCGCCCACCGCACCACAAAAAAGCCCAGAGCGATGATCACCGTTTGGTGCAAAATGTAGAAGGGCAGCGCAGCTTCGTTGGCATATGTCAAGAACGGAGTGTTGGTGTTGAGATGCTTTATCCCCAATCCGAAGATCGCCAGAAGCCAACACCAGGGGCCCAGGCAGTACGGGACCATGACAATCGCCCGCCCTAATGTGCCGAAATCAGGCTCGCCCAGACCATCCCACAGGATATCGACCGTTGGCCGCAAGAGGATGCCGGCCGCCAGCGAAACCCAGCGCCAACGCACAATGCTCGCCTG
>JACRBO010000158.1 GCA_016219235.1 Chloroflexota bacterium | reverse complement strand
TCTATGACTGCGGTGAGGACACGACGGCGGTGCCGCACGCCTTTAATGCCACGCACCACAACGTCATCGAACACAACGTCTTTGCCGAAGCCAGCGCGTACTACAGCACCTCGGGCGGGAATGGCCTTCAGTATGCCGGACAAGATGGCATTATCCGCTACAACGTTTTCTATCGCACCAACGTGGGCCTGGGCATGCAGGTCTACTCCGACGAGGCGCTCTACAATCACCGCAACAGGGTGTATCACAACGTCTTCTACGACAACGACTGCGCGGGCATCGCGGTGCGCGGCGATGCTCTTAACAACGTTTATAAAAACAACGTCTTGTTCAAGAACAAAGGCATCAGCGGCGATTGCTTCGGCGTCGGACAGGCACAAGTGGTTTATCGCGCGCCGTTGGCGGAATTCTTCTTTGAGCGCAATGACATTTTGAACAACGGGCCGGGCGAAGCCGTCATCCACGAAGAGTTCGGCGATGGCGACACGTTGGCTCATTTTGAGGCGCAATACCCGGCCCTGTTTGCGGACAATCTTCAAGTGCTCCCGGTCTTTCGTGACGAGGCCGCTGACGACTTTCGCTTGAGGGGCACCAGTCCGCTCATCAATGCCGGGGCATTTCTGGCACGCACCGCCAGCAGCGGCAGTGGCACGCTCTTGCCCATCGACGATGCCCGATATTTTCGAGACGATTTCAGTATCACGGGCGCCACCGGCGATCACCTCCAGCTAGCCGGGCAATTCGAAACAGCAGTCATCGTCGGGATCGATTACGCCGCCAACACGCTAACCCTCGATCGAGCGCTGACCTGGAGCGCCAATCAGGGAGTGAGTCTGGCTTATGCGGGAAGTGCCCCAGACGTCGGCGCCTATGAATTCACGCCCGAACTTATGCTATATGGTTCGCCTGCCGATCGCGCCATCCACTTGACTTGGACCATTGATAGCGCCTTGCCGCCGACGAGCACGTGGCGCATCGCATATTACAGCCAGACCGTGCCGATCACGATCACCAACATCCTTAGCCCCACGCGCGCCTACGAATTGAATGGCTTGACTAACTATGCATGGTACACCGTCACCCTCAATGCGCTGTTGGATGCGACGCCGTTATACACCGACACGCTCAAGCTGATGCCAACCGATCGGTTGCTGTATCTGCCGATCGTCTGGAGATAACGACATGCGCCCCTGGCCGTTAAGATTGTCCCTGCTCAGTTTCGCACTGGTCTTGATCGGCGGACTCTCTCCGAACGCTAGCCCCGCCGCCGCGCCCACCTGCGCCAACATCGCGATTCACGTCAACTCCGATTACACCTATGCGTTGGGTAGCGCCGACTTTAGTGATGCCGATGGCGATCCCGAAACAGGCAGCACCTTTCGCTGGCTGAAGAATGGCTCGACTGTGATCTCCACCACGCAGCCGGTCAGTGAGAGTCTACTATTGCACTTCGATAACGCCATGACCGGCGCGAATGGCGAAACTCCCCAGGCGCAAGGCGTGTATTATGGGACAGGCAAATGGGGGCAAGCCCTGGCGTTGACGACGACGGGAAGTTTGCGTTTTGCGCGCCAGTACAACTTCGATCCAAATCAAGGCACGGTCGAGATGTGGGTGGCGTTGCGAGCCGCCGGTTCCGATCCGATCTACAGCAGCCGCTCGCACACGCTGTTTCAATACCGCGTAGACAGCAACAATTGGATCGGTGTCGTTCAAGCCAATAGCGGCATCCTCTACGCGGGTGGCACCGTGAATGGCCAATGGGAAAGTGCCTACGGTTCGCGTGGCGACATGCGCGGCTGGTCAGCAGGCGAGTGGCATCATCTCGCCTTTACCTATTCGACCGCCGGCAACTTCATGCGCTTCTATGTGGACGGTGTGCTCGCCGCCGATACCAACGAACACCACTACTGGGCGCCGCCCGGCACCGGCCTCACGATTACGATAGGTGGGGCGTCATCCGGCGACGCCGCACACTATTGGCTGGACGAAGTGCGGCTGTCGGGGCGTGTGGCCGACGCGGCTGAAATCGCAGCGCGTGCCCGACGATTAGATCAGCCGAAGTCGAACGAGGTGAGTTTCCCGCTGAATGGGTTGAATGTGGGCGATAGTCTCACCTATGAATTCACGCCGGCGACTCCAACAGAAGCGGGTACCGCATGTCAGAGCGCACCCTGGGTTTATCCTGGTATCCCGATCACAAATCCGCAGCCACCCAGTACGATCCTCTTGCCGGGTTCTACGGCGGTCACGCTGTCAGTATCTTCGATTGTCAGCACGACCTGTGCGTATGCCATTGGTTCACCGTTGCCTTACGCGCAGATGACGCCCTTTGATCAGGGCAGCGGGACGCAAACGCATCATTCCGTCATCGGCGGCTTGGACTCCGATCCAAATGTCGTCAATCAAGTCTATGTGCGCTGCGCGTCGCATCCCGATTACGCGCTGTCGCTGCTTTATCGGGCGCGATCCAACGTGAATCCATCGTTCCCGCGCACCGGCAATTTATGGGGCTGGTGGCAGCTGGCCGATAAGGGTCTGCCTTACCTGTCGCGCATCGATCTATGGTTAGGAGCCGATCCGACTCGCGCTGAAGTGATCGAGCTGCGCCGCCTGAATCCGAACGTGCTGGTCCTCAC
>JACRBO010000164.1 GCA_016219235.1 Chloroflexota bacterium | reverse complement strand
CGACGATCTGGCCGAGATTGGCTTCGACCTCGGCGGGTCGGGCAGCGACATGCGCACGCCCAGCTGCTGTGTAGGCCCGGCGCGCTGTGAATACGCGTGCATCGATACGCTGGACGTGCTGCACAGCATTACGCTGGAATTTCAAGAGCAGCTGCACCGCCCGATGTTCCCGTACAAATCGAAGATCAAAATCTCCGGCTGCCCCAATGACTGCGTCGCCGCTGTGGCGCGTTCGGATATTTCGGTGGTGGGCACGTGGCACGGGGATATACCGATCGATCCCGAAGCCGTGAAGCAATACGCCGACGACGGATTGGATATTCAAGCCGAAGTAATCGAGCTATGCCCGACCGGCTGTATGCGCTTCGACGCTGCTGCGAAGACATTGACCATCGACAACGGCGAGTGCAACCGCTGCATGCACTGCATCAACGTCATGCCTAAAGCGCTGCGGCCCGGCCCCGAACGCGGCGCGACGATTCTGGTCGGCGGCAAAGCGCCGATCGTGCATGGCGCGATGTTGTCATGGGTGCTGGTGCCCTTCATGAAGATGGAGCCGCCGTTTACCGAGTTTAAGGAACTGGTTGAGAAGATCTGGGAGTGGTGGGACGAGAATGGCAAGATGCGCGAACGATTGGGCGAGTTGATCAATCGGTTGGGCATGCGCGCCTTCCTCAAGGCCATGGATCTGCCGCCGGTGCCGCAAATGATCAAAGTGCCGCGCGCCAATCCCTATTACTTCTGGGATCCCGAGGAGGTGAAGTAATTATGGCCACGCGAACAGATTTTGGCCCGCCCGATTATCGCGAGATGCTGCCGCCCGTCATCAGCCAGAACTACGGGCAGTGGAAGTATCACGAGCGCGTCAAGCCAGGCCTGCTGAAGCACGTCGCCGAATCGGGAGCCGAGTTGTACACGGTGCGCGTGGGTTCGTCGCGTCTGGTCAGCACCGACTGGGTCCGCGACGTCTGCACGATCGCCGAGCAGTTCTGTGACGGCTACCTGCGCTTTACCAGCCGTCACAACCTGGAGTTTCTGGTTGCCGACAAAGACAAGGTTGAGCCGCTGATCGAGCACTTGAACGCGCACGGTTACGCGGTGGGCGGGACCGGCCACGCGATCAGCAATCCCGTTCACACGCAGGGCTGGATTCACTGCCATACGCCCGCGACCGATGCATCCGGTATTGTCAAGGCCGTGATGGACGATCTGTACGAGTACTTCGCGTCGATGAAACTGCCCGCCTACTGTCGCGTGTCGTTGGCGTGCTGCCTCAACATGTGCGGGGCTGTGCATTGCTCGGACATCGCCATACTCGGCATTCACCGCAAACCACCCAAGGTCAATCACGATCTGGTGCGTTCCAAATGCGAAATCCCGAACGTGATCGCCGCGTGCCCCACGGGCGCGATCCGGCCTGATCCCAAGAATAAGACGCTGACCGTCAACGAAGACAAGTGCATGTACTGCGGCAACTGCTACACGATGTGCCCCGGCATGCCGCTGGCCGATCCGGTGGGCGACGGCGTCTCGATCTGGGTGGGCGGCAAGATCAGCAGCGCGCGCACACCGCCGAAGTTCTCGCGCCTGGTGATTCCGTTCTTGCCGAACACTCCGCCGCGCTGGCCGGAAGTGACCGACGCCGTGCGCAACATCGTCGAGGTGTGGGCGGCGCACGCGCACAAGCACGAGCGCATGGGCGAGTGGATCGATCGGATTGGCTGGGAACGCTTCTTCGATCTGACCGGCATCGAGTTCAAGCCGCAATTGATTGACGATTTCACACTTGCGCCAGAGACGTTCCGCTCGACGCCGACCTTCAAGTGGTAGTAACTTCAGCCGTCATTGCGAGGAGCGCATCCTGAGCGAAGCGTAGCGGAGTCGAAGGATGCGACGAAGCAATCTCTGGCGTGGCTAGAACCGTTCGTCGACTGGCACGGAGATTGCTTCGCAAAAAACGCTCGCAATGACGATGCCTGCAAAGGTGGTCACTATGGCCGATGAAGTCACCGAAGAACTCAAGACTCAAATCGTGGAGTTCTTCAAACAGAAGAACAAGATGCTGAGCAGCCGGGACGTTGCGAACGGCCTCAGCCTTGACAGCAAGCTGACCAAAAAGGCCCTGAGCGAACTGGTAAACGCGGGCACGCTCGAGTTCACATCGTTCGGCGGGGCGACATTTATCAAATTGCCGGGCTTATAGACAGTCACGCAGGTGATTGACACTCACCCGACACAGGAGAATAGATATGCCGTTAGTTCAACTCGAAGGCTTAGCAGTCGATGTCGATGAGGATGGCTTCATCCAGGAGCCGGATTCGTGGACTGAAGAACTGGCCGCGGCCATCGCCAAGACTGAAGACGTGCCGGAGCTTACGCCCGATCACTGGAAAGTCGTCACTTACCTGCGCGACTACTACAAGCAGTTCGGCATTGCGCCGATGATCCGCAAGCTGTGCAAAGAGACGGGTTTCCCGCTCAAGCAAATCTACGAGATGTTTCCCAGCGGCCCGGCCAAAGGGGCCTGCAAGATCGCCGGTTTGCCCAAGCCGACCGGCTGCGTGTAAGACCGTGATTTGATCCGTTTACGTGAGGAGGGGCCTCTCCGGTGCGAAGTCAGCCGCGTCGATGCTCTTCGCCACCGAGAGGCCCCTCTGCGTTTGCAACGAGGACGGCATGGATACTTCCACCGCTGCCTGGACCTTATTCTCGACCTTCCTGATCAGTCTGGCTTATTTCGCCGCGCTCGTGTTTGTGTTTGGATTGATCGGCAAGCTGCTGCGGTATCTGCGCACGCCCATGCTGTTGCCGCACGCCACGACGCCCGCGCCCACCACGGAAGGCGGCGCGATCCGGCGCGTGCTGGGCGATGTGCTGATCTTCCCGAATCTCTTCAAGGCCGATCGGTGGCTGTGGCTAGGTGCGTGGATCTTCCACGTGGCGCTCGGCGCGATTCTGCTGCGGCATTTGCGCTACTTCACTTATCCGGTGCCCGGCGTGGTCATCGCCATGCAGCAGGTGGCGATGTTGTTCGGTTATGTCTTCGGGATCGCCGTGCTCTATCTCTTCTGGCGGCGACTGGCGCTGCCGCGTTCGTTGTACATTTCTAATTTGCCCGATTATTTTGCGCTGGCCCTCATGGCCGCCATCGCGGGCACAGGCTTGCTGATGGTGTATTGGGTGCGCGTCGATCTGGTCGAGGTGAAAGCGTTCATGCTGGGACTGTTGACGCTCAACCCCGTTGCGCCGCCGCAGCATCCTTTGTTTTTGCTGCATTTTGGCCTGGTGTTGACGTTGCTGCTGTACTTCCCGTTTAGCAAACTGCTGCACGCGGGCGGCATCTTCATGAGTCCCAGTCGCAATCAGCCGTTTCAGGTGCAGGCTCGCGGCAAGCGCTACGTCAACGTAGTGGACAAGCACTAGACCACCAGTGAGTCACGAAAGCATCCTGAGCGGAGTTCTGCACGCTTTTCGCAGAACGAAGTCGAAGGATGCGGCTTGCTCAATTCGCAAGAGGTCGTGGCATAAACCGCACGCAAAGCGTTCGACTACAGCCCGAAAAACGCGGGCTTCCGCTCAGAATGCTTGACTCGTTTTCGTGATCTACGGACGCTGTAAAACCGGCATCCTATGCCGGTTCCGAGAGACAATCATGGCCAAGTTCGACGAAAAACCGATCATCAAAGATCCGGCCCGCGAGGGAGTCCTATCCGCACCGCCGATCCGCGAACATGCTTCAGCGTCAGTGAAATGCTGGCCCAGCAAGGCGAAGGATTTGAGCGCGATCAATCTGCCGACCGAGCGCGTGCCCGACTGGCAGACGAAGGCGATCGAGAAGTTTGGCGAGCTGCTGGACAGCAACAAGGCGCTGCGTGTCTACATGGACATCTGCGTGCGCTGCGGCGCGTGCACGGATAAGTGCCAGTTCTTCCTCGGCACCGGCGATCCGCAGAACTTCCCCGTAGCGCGGGCCGAATTGATGCGGAAGGTCTATCGGCGCTACTTCACGCCGGGCGGGCAGCTGTTCCCCGATCTGACGGACGCGGCCGACTTCGACGAAGAAATGTTGAGCAAGTGGTACACGTATTTCTATCAATGCAGCGAGTGCCGCCGCTGTTCAGTCTTCTGTCCCTACGGCATCGACACGGCCGAGATCACGATGGCCGCGCGCGAGATCATGGCCCACATCGGCGTCAGCACCAAGTACGTCACCGAAGTCGTCGCCAAGGTCTATCAGCACGGCAACAACCTCGGTATTCCCGCGCCCGCGTGGAAAGACAACTGTGAATTTCTGGAAGAAGAAATTCAAGGGGAGACGGGGCTGCCCATTCGATTCCCCGTCGACGAGCAGGGCGCAGATATTCTGCTCGTGCCACCGTCGGCCGATAACTTCGCCAACACCGACACGATGATCGGTTACGCCAAGCTCTTCCACTTTCTGGGCCTGCGCTGGACGACGAGTACGTATTGCAACGAAGGCGGCAATTTCGGCCTGTTCCTCGACTTTCAGAACTTGAAGAAGGTCAACCAGCGCATCATCGATGCGGCGCGCATGTTGGGTGTGAAGACCATCATCTGGGGCGAGTGCGGGCATGCCTGGCGGGCCGGCATCATGACGCCGGCGCTGAACGGCCCGATGGATATGTTCAATCCGCCGTATCCCTATCACATCAGCCAGTTCATGGTCGATATGCTGCGCAAAGGCGCGTTCGACGGCAAACTCGACAGGACCGCCAACGACGATGTAACCGTGACTTATCACGATCCCTGCAATTCGGCGCGCGCCGGCCAATTACTCGACGAGCCGCGCGAGATCATTCGGGCTACCTGCAATCGCTTTATCGAGATGCCGCGGGATACGATCCGCGAGAAGACATTCTGCTGCGGCGCGGGCAACGGCCTGCTCACCGATGAACTGATGCCGATCCGCATGGCGGGCGGCAAGCCGCGCGCCATGGCCGTGAAGCATACCGGTGCGAACTATCTGGCAACGGTGTGCGCCATTTGTAAAGCGCAGCTGCCCGAATCGATGCATTACTGGGACGTACCCGTGCAAGTCGGCGGCGTGATCGATCTGTTCGTGAAGGCTTTGAAGTTATAGAAGACAATGTCATCAGGTTCGGCCGAGATTGATGACTGCCACGTCATGCCCGAACACATGCGGTGCAGTGCTCCCGTGCTTCTATCGGGCATCCAGCCTGCTGATTGACACCTTACGCTGATCGGCCAGCTGGATTCCCGCCAAAGGCATGCGGGAATGACTTGACCGATGCGCTAACTTGATGACATTGAGATGGGAGGTTGATGGTGCGAAAGGCTGTGCTGGTGATCAGCGTCATCGCCATCGTCGCCGCGCTGGTGCTGTTATATCCGGTGCCGGTGGATAAACCGGTGCTGAATGGCGAAGGCGACATGGGTATTCGTATCGCCGTCGATAAGATCGCGCCGGAGAGCCACAAACCGATCGACTGGTGGCGCACCCATCATCCGGAGATCGTCAATCGCGGTGATCTGGACAAAGTTGATTGCGTGTATTGCCACGTTCCGGAAACGTCGTGCAATAACTGTCACCGCTACGTCGGCGTCGATGCGATTACGGTGAGCAGGGGAGATGATTAGTAGACAAGTAGACAAGTAGATAAGGCATTGGCGATCAGCGCGCGGCGTCTACTAACCACTAATCACTGACCACTAACCACTGTATGAAGGAAGTATACGATGAGCGATCAACCCACACCCGACAAGTTCACGCCGCCCTCCGCGTTCACCACACGCCGCCGCTTCATTCAACTGGGCGTGGGCACGGTCTGCGCGGCGTGGGCAGGCACCGTGCTGCAAACGCAGTTGTTTCCATCGACGACCATTGCGGAAGCGAAGCCAATCGAATTCCCGTTGAGCGACCTGCCGATCGGCAGCGCGAAGCCGATCGCGTATGCGGGCAGTCCGGCGATCGTCTTACGCACGGCGGAGAGCATCAAAGCGTTCTCGTTGATCTGCACACACCTGAGCTGCACCGTGGAATGGCAGCCGGGCAATCGCGAATTCTACTGCCCGTGCCACGATGGCCGCTACGACGAGTTCGGCGAAGTGCTGGCCGGTCCGCCGCCCGTGCCGCTGGAATCGATCGCGGTGAAGGTGGATGGCGACAAAGTGATCGT
>JACRBO010000163.1 GCA_016219235.1 Chloroflexota bacterium | reverse complement strand
GCGCAGATCATCGCGCCCTTTGACGGCCTCGTGACCGCCGTCAGCATCGTCGAAGGCGGCGCCGGCAGCGCCAACGCCATCACGCTCGCGTATGTGAGTCAACTGCACGTCGATGTGCTGGTCGATGAAACGGAGATCGCGAATATTGCGGTGGGCCAATCGGCTGAACTGACGCTCGACGCGGTACAAGGCATCACGCTGACGGGCACCGTCGCCCGCATCGATCCGGTGGGCACAGTGAGCAACGGTGTGGTCAACTACGGTGTGCGTGTCAATCTGGATGCGACGGCGGCGGCACTGAAACTAGATATGACGACGAACGCGTCCATCATCGGCGAAAAGCACGAAAACGTGCTGGCCGTGCCGACCACCGCCATTCGCACCGCACGGGGCAATCAAGGCAGTTCCACGGCGCAGACCACGCAAGTGGTGTCGTCTACACAGCCGATGATGTCGGGCAGCTTCGTGCTGGTAGTCAAGGACGGCCAGCCGCGCCCGGTGCAAGTGACGCCGGGCATGACGGCCGACGACTACACGGAAATCACCGGCGATGTGCAGGAAGGCGATCTCGTTCTGGTCAGCACCAGTACGTCCGCCACCAGCAACACGCAAGATATGGGTGGCCCACCCGACGGCGGCATGGGTGGCCCGCCGCCCGACGGGGGCGCAGGTGGACCGCCGCCGTTCTAATGATCAATTATCAATGCACAATGATCAATTCATAGAGGCACAACATGATCGAAATAGAGAATATCACCAAAGTGTATCAAATGGGGGAGACTGCCGTACACGCACTCGACGGCGTCTCGCTGAAGATCGAAGACGGCGAATGGATCGCCATCACCGGGCCGTCGGGTTCGGGCAAGAGCACGCTGATGTCGATTCTGGGTTGTCTGGACTCGCCGACCAGCGGCTCGTACAAACTCGATGGGACGGACGTGGCGAAGATGCGCGACGATCAACTCGCGGCGGTGCGCAACACCAAGATCGGTTTTGTCTTTCAGCAGTTTAATCTGCTAGCCCGCACCAGCGCGCTGGAAAACGTGGCTTTGCCGCTGCTGTACGCGAGTGGCAATCATCAGCGCGATCGGGCGAAGGCGGCTTTAACGGCGGTCGGCCTGGCCGATCGGCTGGGTCACCGCCCCAACGAATTGTCGGGCGGGCAGCAACAGCGCGTCGCCATTGCGCGCGCGCTGGTCACGGAGCCATCGATCATCCTGGCCGACGAGCCGACGGGCAACCTCGATTCGAAGACGGGCAAAGAGATCATGTCGTTGTTCAGCGAACTGCATCGCACGCGCGGCATCACCGTGATCTTCGTCACGCACGATCCGGCCATCGCGGCCAATGCGCAGCGGGTCATTTACATTCGGGATGGGCAGGTAGCGTAAAGGAGCACCATGCGACTCAATTTTTCTCAGAATATCAAAAGTGCCTTGCGAGCGCTGCTCGCCAATAAACTGCGATCGGCGTTGACGATGCTGGGTATCGTGATCGGTGTCGGATCAGTGGTGGCGCTGCTGTCGGTGGGCACGGGCGCGCAGTCGTCCATCACCAGTCAGATTTCCAACATCGGCGCAAATGTGATTACGGTGTATTCCGGCACGCGCAATAACTTCACGCCGTCGGGCGCGGGCGGCGGCAGCACTGCGCCGTTGACCTATGAAGAATCCAAAGAACTCGAAGGCTTGACGGGCGTAGCGGCTGTATCGCCGCAGGTGCAATCACGGCAGACGCTCAAGTATCAGAGTTCGCAGACGTCGGTGCAGGTGGTAGGCGTCGAGCCGGATTACGCGATCGTGCATCCCGATCAACTCGATCATGGCCGCTTCATCACGGCGGCGGATGTCACCAACAAATCGCGCGTGGCGGTGGTTGGTTCGCAAATCGTCACCGACCTGTTCGGCGGCCTCGATCCGGTGGGCAAGTCGATCAAGATCAACGGCATCTTGTTCCAGGTCGTGGGCGTGATGAAGGAACAAGGCTCGGGCGGCTTCGGTTTCAGTCGCGATTCGACCACGTATGTGCCCATCACCACGGCGATGGCGCGCTTATCGAACAGCCGTGTAGGCAATCAGAAATCTGTCTCGACGATTGAAGTGTCGGCCACCAGTTCCGAGAGCATTGATCCGGCGATTGCGGCGATCACGGCGAAGTTGCGCACGCTGCATAAACTCACGGTGGGCGAGACGGCCGACTTCACAGTGCAGTCGCAGTCCGATATTCTCTCGGCGGCGACGAGCGTCGCCAGCACGTTGACGGTCTTCCTGGGCGCGATCGCCGGCATCTCCCTGCTCGTCGGCGGCATCGGCGTGATGAACATCATGCTGGTGTCCGTCACTGAACGCACGCGCGAGATCGGCCTGCGCAAAGCCGTCGGCGCGAAACGCAGCGACATCCTGTATCAATTCCTGACGGAGACGCTGGTGATGTCCATCCTCGGCGGCATCATCGGCATTATCATCGGCTGGGGCATCGCGACGGCGGTCAGCGCGGCGGGCCTGATCACAACCGTCGTCTCGGTCGAGTCGATCGCGCTGGCCTTCGGTTTCTCGGCCGCCATCGGTGTGTTCTTCGGGCTGTATCCGGCCAATCGGGCCGCGGGGCTGAAACCCATCGAAGCGTTGCGCTACGAATAGCGTTTGCCAATCGAGTGGCCGGTGACGATGAACTATCGTCGCCGGCTTTTTTGATC
>JACRBO010000162.1 GCA_016219235.1 Chloroflexota bacterium | reverse complement strand
GTGATTGCTTCGTAACCTTTCTCAAGGATCAGCGACATCAAGGCCTCACCTAAGAGATTCTGCGAGCGCTTGACTCGACGATCGATTTTGTCCCCCATGCCGCGCCTCCCGAAAAGATACACAACCGCGACGAGTATTGCATATGTCACAGGTCAGTCTATTTGATCGTTGACATCGCCGCGTAAATGTAATAGGACGGCTGGGCGCACACCCACGGTCAGACCGATGAATCGTTCTTCACCCCCTGGCATGCTGTCTTGTATGCAGGTCATTTAGCAGCAACGGCTTTTCTGTTCAATGCCTTTGTTCGCAACGTGCTGCGCGGCTCTACCTGGCGGCAGGCCTTGCCGATCGGTTATGGTCTATCTATGATCGGCGGGGCATTATTCGCAGTTGGCGGCGTAGGCGATCTAGTCTGGCATACGTTCCTTGGTATTGAGCAGAACGTGGAAGCGTTGCTCAGTCCCACGCACCTGCTCCTGGCCTGCGCGGGTATCTTAATCGTGGGTGGTCCGCTGCGATCTGCCTGGCAGCGCATCGATAACCCTGCACATCGTTTAGTTGATCAATTGCCGATGATCTTGTCGGCCACCTTCCTGTTATCGATCTTGACTTTCTTTGCGCAGATTGCTCACCCGCTGGCGAACCTGTGGGGCCTTGGCGGCAGTCAGGCAGCCTGGCAAGCCCAGGAGCAAGGCGTCATCAGTTTCTTGCTAGACACGGCTATTTACATGAGTGTGCTCATATTGCTCACGCAGCGTTGGACATTGGCCCCGGGCGCGATCAGCCTGATCTTTGGGATTAACGCAGTCGCAATGGGTTTCTTATTTGACGGAGGCCCGTATCCGATTATGCCGGTGATCGCCCGGATCCTGGCGGGCGTCGCCATCGATTTCTTGTATCAGCGTCTGCGACCATCCAGTCAACGATTGAGCGCGCTGCGCGTGTTGGCCTTCACCGTGCCACTGATCTTCGGCTGTTTATATTTTCTCGCCGGGCAGATCACCGCCGGCATCGCCTGGTCAATCCATCTCTGGGCCGGCAGCATTGTCATGACCGGTGGAGTTGGCTTATTGCTCAGTTACGTATCAGCGCCGCCGCACATCGCAGACGAGACCATGCGCTGAGCGCGTTGCAAGGGGAGAAAGCGAGATGCCATGCTGTTAGCGTCAAGTATTCGAAGATCGATTCGATAAGGATTTCGTCGGTACCCCGACTGAGGTGGCGGCTTACTAATCCGACCGCTGGTCGATGACAAGAGCAAGTTGATCGTTCCAGTCGGGCATCTGCTGATTAGACAGCACGCCTTCACGCCGGGGTCGGCGACACGGCAGATCACGGAGACACGTCTTGCACAGTTGGGCATGACGCCCAAACGGATCGTAGAGATGATGGGTTGCGAGGGTGTGAAGCGGTCGGTGGCAGCCGGGTTGGGGATCGCGTTCATTTCACAGCGTGCGGTTACGCTGGAGATCGCTCAGAAACGGGTTGTCGCGCCAGCGATTCCCGAACTGCATTTCGCGCGCTCACTATTTGTTTTGACTCGCAAAGACGCACGTCCTTCGGCCGCTGCTCTGGCTTTTCTGGCGTTGCTCGGAAAAGGAACGTGAGGCAGGCACAGCACAGTGCTGCGCGGGAGGGTTAATCCGCGACAAAGCCCGCCTCGCGCAAGCAATAGCGCTCATGCACGATCTGCCGCTGTCGGAAATCACCGACATTAAGGCACTGGCTCTGGTCGCGGGAAACCTTGTGCCCTGCGCCATCGGCCAGAAACCGACCGCGGATCACGGTGATGGCACGTGCTGCGAAGTCTGCCGCACAGTTCCCGACAAGCAGGCCCTCACAAAAGAGCTGGCTTTCTTCGCTGTATCGTTCCCAGCCCGACCATTCATAACTGACACTCGCACGATCGGGTGTCACCTGTCATGCCAAACCGATGACATTGCGACCTTACCGGGCGAGAGCGTCAAGGCTACAATCTAATTCGTAGTTACGAATATGCTCTTGGGGGAGAAACATGGGCAACTTTGAGTCATCGGCCAAACTGTTCAAGACCTTGATGCACCCGGCACGGCTGGAAATTCTGGATATCCTGCGCGACGGCGAGCATTGCGTGTGTCACCTGGAGGCGGCGTTGGGCTATCGGCAGGCCTACATTTCACAGCAGTTAATGGTGCTGCGGGAAGCCGGCCTGGTTCAGGATCGACGCGACGGGTGGAATATGTACTATCGGGTGGTTCAACCCAGCATCTACGCCGTGATCGATGCCGCGCAGCAAGCACAGGGTGGCGCACGAATACCAGCCCGACGCAAGGCGACTCACGCCGCAATGGTGGACGGCTGTTCATGTCCACAGTGCAGTCCGCTGGAGAAAGTGGCGGCCTAAAATGCCGTTACCTGTTTGGCAGCATACGAACACCGCTTCGAATATCTTTCTCATTAAGGAGAGAAGTCAATGTTAACCGTTAAAGTGTTAGGTCCTGGTTGCGCCAATTGCAAGCGCTTGGAGCAGGTAACCCGTCAGGCGCTTGAAGCGCTGGCGGCCGAGGCCACGCTCGTGAAAGTGACCGACTACGCCAAGATTATGGAGTATCCGATCCTGTCGACGCCCGGTCTGGTGATCAACGAGAAGTTGGTGGTGGCCGGCCGCGTGCCAGCGCAGGCCGAAGTGATGACCCTGTTGACCAACGCGCTGGCGGAACAACCCGCTTGATCGATTAAGCCCCGCTGACGGCGGGGCCTTTGTCGGCTCGATCATATTCAACGTGCCGAATACACCGAGCGAACACCGGACATGGTGATCAAATATCGGCTGCTGGCCCTGCCCGGCCTCGTCATCGACGAGCAGATCGTGATGATGGGTTATCACCGCTCACGGCTCGATACAGTTCTGCGTGAAGCCTGTGCCAGAGGCGCGTAACAGTCGTTCGTTGCCGCAACTGCGGCATCAGACCTGCTGAATAGGAAAAGTAAACGACATCATGGAAAATCAAATTTCTGACAAACCATTCAATCTGAACCGCATCGATTGGCGCACGATCACGACATTGGCGGTCGCCGCCGTCGCCTGGCTGATCGCCTACAACGTGATCGAACCGCTGGCCGGCTGGATCACGTATGACCTGCTGCGCCTCGAACGCGGCTCGCATCTCGGCGAGTCGATCGCCTTCTTCCTGTATGACGTACCCAAGATTCTGCTGTTGTTGAGCGGCATGATCTTCCTCATCTCGATCATCCGCACTTTCTTCAGCCCCGAGCGCACGCGCGCGCTGCTGGGCGGCAAGCGGCAAGGCGTGGGCAATGTGCTGGCCGCCCTGCTCGGCATTGTCACGCCGTTCTGCTCGTGCAGCGCCGTGCCGTTGTTCATCGGCTTTGTCGAAAGCGGTGTGCCGCTGGGCGTGACGTTCTCGTTCCTCATCGCCGCACCGACGATCAACGAGGTGGCGGTCGTGATGTTGTTCGGTTTATTCGGCTGGCAGGTGGCGGGCCTGTATATCGTATCGGGTTTGATCATTGCGATCGTGGCCGGCATCATCATCGGCCGCCTGAAGATGGAACGCTACGTTGAAGATTTCGTGTGGCAGCTGCAAGTGGGCAAAGGCGGGCCGGAAGAAAAACTCACGTGGCACGATCGGCTCGATCGGGCGTGGGACTCCGTGAAAGAAATCGTCGGCAAGGTCTGGCTGTATGTCGTGATCGGCATTGCGGTGGGTGCGGGCATTCACGGCTACGTGCCAGAGAGTGCGCTGGCTGACATCATGGGCCGCAATCAATGGTGGTCGGTGCCGGCGGCGGTGGTGCTGGGCATTCCGCTGTATTCCAACGCAGCGGGCGTGATCCCGATCGTGAGCGCGCTGATGGAGAAGGGCGCGGCGCTCGGCACAGTGCTGGCGTTTATGATGGCGGTGGTGGGGTTGAGTCTGCCGGAGATGATCATCCTGCGGCGCGTGCTCAAGCCACGCTTGATCGCGGTGTTTGTCGGCGTCATTGCCTTCGCGATTGTTATCACCGGCTATCTGTTCAACGGGATCATGTGAGGTCTCCTGTAAAGCATCCCCGACACTTGAGGGAGCAAAGTTATCGCAAGGAGAGTAACCCATGCTGTACGCCGTTATCCCGATCGTGTTGTTCAGCCTGTCGTTTCTGGCCGGCATGATGGGCCTGACGTCGGTGACGGCCGTCGTTGGGGCGTGGCTCGGTGCAAAGTTCATGGCGAAACGAGTGAAGTCGTTGACCCTGAGCCATATCTTCGCGGCGGCGTTGGTGCTGTCAGCCATTCAACGCGTCGTGATCTTGTTGACAGCCTGATCTGGACGGCGACGGATGTCACGCTGGCAGCCTGATGTCTGCCACTGTCAAATGGCCGGGTTGAAAGGTACATTATATTCGGCTGTCTGAATGTAAAAACCAGGAGGCTACCATGCCCGAATTTCTCGAAACCACCGTCGATAAGTTCACGTTCAAAGTCGCCACCGATCGGTTCTACACGCACGAAGGCGAGTGGGCGCTGCCCTCACCCCTGACCCCTCTCCCAGAGGGCGAGGGGAAGCAGCGGGTGCGCATCGGGCTATCGGACTTTTTGCAGCAGCGCAGCGGCGACATCGCGTTTGCGGAAGTGAAACCGGTCGGCACCGTTTTGTCAATCGGCGATGAAGTCGCGTCGATCGAAACGATCAAAGTCAACGTGGCGCTGGGTGCGCCCGTCAACGGCACGCTGATCGAAATTAATCCCGCAATGGAGACGGCACCTGAAGCGATCAATCAGGACCCGTATGGCGAGGGCTGGCTGGCGACGATCGAGGCGACCGACTGGGAAGCCGATCGCGCGCAGCTGCTCGATCCGCAGGCGTACTTCGTCGTGATGAAGGCCGAAGCGGAGGAGGAGGCCAAGAAACTATGAATGACGATCGCAAGCGGGTCGTGATTGTGCCGTGCAGCGGCATCGGCAAGACATATGGCAGCGTCAGCCGCGAGGCCGCGTATGATGTGACTGAGGATTTGCGGCCCGAGTCAACGCAGCTCGTGCCGCTGTGCCTGCCCGGTATCGATAAGATGCTGGACGATGTCGCCGTCTGGATCCAGCACGCAGATCGTCGGCGCCGTCCCGGTCGGAATGGATTTTTGTCGGCGCGCCTCGCGCAGCAAGTTCTCAGGTGTGAAGACCGAGGGTGCCTGATAAGTCTTGTTGCCCAAGATAGGTAGTGTGGTATTGATGAGCATCTGGGCTCACAATGACTTGAAGACTTTGGCCAGGCTCTCGCCGTGGACAGATAGGTCCCATTCGCACACCCAGCCAAACGGCGTCAGCACCACCTGATAGCCGGTGTTGCGCAGGCGTGCCGCCGCACTCTGTAGAAACGCCTCCGCAAATGCGGGAGAGGCGCTGGCCTCGGCCAGATGCGTGAAGGAGTGCAGCACAATCGTCTTGAAGCCACGCTTGCCCGCAATCCACTTGGCATTCTTGATGAACTTGGTTTCCAGGCCCGCCGGATCGGTCTCGTCCTGCGGCTCGGCGTGGACAAAGATGACGGCTGCATCGGCGACCTGCACTTCGCTGCCTCCCTCGCCGACATCGGGCAGCGTCTTCTCAAAAGGGCGGAACGTAAACTGTTTGGCAAGAAACATCAAGAGTTTCATGATCGCTCGCTCACTTCCGAGGACACTCGAATGAACCGCCAATCACATCCAGTGGATGACTTGCGCCACCTCGGCGGAATCAAAATCTAACGCTCCAGCGCCAGACCTGCCTGCTGCCATTCGGCCACGCCCTCTTCCAGCCGCGCCGCTTTCCGACCTCGTTCAGAGAGCGCGGCCAGAACATCATCCGCCATGACACAGAGCGGACCGCGGCAGTACGCGACCAGCGTTCGATGGCGTGGCAGTTCACCGAGCCGCCGTTCGAGTTCGTCCAGCGGAACCGAGACCGCCTGAGGCAGATGACCGGCCTGATACTCCACTTCGGGTCGCGCATCAAGCAGCACAACCTGGCCGGTGCGCAGCCGATCGCGCAGCTCATCGATTGTGACTTTCTCGAATTCGTGCCGTCGCGTGCGATACGCGTCGAACGCCTGATCCACTTCGTCGAGCTGCTGTTCGCCGACGGTGCGCAATTCCAACCATAGGCGCATCACAGCCGGGTCGGCCAGTCGATAACGCCGTACAACCCTTCGTGTTCGGCGATGACCAGGCGGGCTTGTTTGAGGCGCTGCAAGTGCTGAGACGCATTCGCCACGCTCAGGTCGGCTTCACGCGCCAATTCCTCGACTGTGCGCGGCGCTTGCACCAGCAGATCGAGCAGTTCCAGACGATGCGGATTCGCCATCGCGCTGGCGATGTGGGTAAAGAGGCGATAGAGTCGTTCTTTGCGCTGACGCTGAGTGGACATGTTGG
>JACRBO010000168.1 GCA_016219235.1 Chloroflexota bacterium | reverse complement strand
GGTATAACGCAAAACTGTTGGGCAAGCGTGTGGCGGCTGGGCCTGCTCGCGATGGATTGCCAAATCCATCGCCACAGACGCCGGATTTGGCAATCCGGCGGGAGCAATTGAAAAGTCACCAACACTTTTGCGTTGTACTCTCACACAGAGCCGGGCTTGCCAGAAGCCGCGTACCAGAGTACGATTGCGCGTGCACCCATCACGGCACCAAAACGAGGCTGACATGTTGAAGTTGTATTCGTGGAATGTGAATGGCATTCGCGCGGTTGAAAAGAAAGGCTTTCTCGATTGGCTCGCTCAAACAGGCGGCGATGTGGTCGCGGTGCAAGAGACCAAAGCGTGGCCCGATCAATTATCGGTGGCCCTCTTGAACCCGATCGGTTATCAAGCCGATTGGTCGTCCGCCGAGAAAAAGGGCTATTCGGGCGTGAGCACGTACAGTCGGGTCGCGCCGAAAGACGTGTTTCACGGTTTTGGCGACGACCGTTTCGATAAGGACGGTCGCATTCTGATCAGCGACTTCGAGCGCTTTGTCCTCTTCAACATCTACTTTCCCAATGGCGGGCGCGGCCCTGAATGGGTGCAGCACAAGTTGGAGTTCTACAAGCGCTTCATCGAGGTGGTCAACAGTTACACACAGCAAGGCCGATCGGTGATCGCGACCGGCGACGTCAACACGTCTTACGCCGAGATCGATCTGGCGCGGCCCAAAGAAAACAGCAAGAAAACGGGGTTTCTGCCGGAAGAACGCGCAGCGATGAACGACTTCTTCGCCGCCGGACTGATCGACACCTATCGGCACCTGCGCCCGACCGAGGTAAAGTACACATGGTGGGATATGGTGACGCGCGCGCGTGAGCGCAACGTCGGCTGGCGGCTCGATTACTTCTTCGTGTCAAGCGATCTCAAGGATCACGTCGTCGATGCAGAGATTCACGATCAAGTGCTGGGTTCGGATCACTGCCCGATCAGTTTGACGTTGAACATCTGAGACCTGTCAGGTGGCGCAAGGCATCTTGTTTTACTGGTATGCTTTGCGCCACCTGACAGGTCTGCCTGGCCTATCATGAAAAACCTCGATCAATTCAGAGCCACCTTTCCCAGCCCGCAGCAGCGCATGGATAAACTGGTTCCGCGCATCGAAGAAGCCCGTAGCCGGCTCGGCGCGCTTACGCCAGAGGAAATCGTCGCGCGCAGCGGTTGCACGTTTGAGGGCGACGGGCGCTATCGACTGGAATTTGCGGGCCGCATGTATGCGATCGATCAGTCATTCACCGTGCGGCGCGCCGACACCGGTGACGAAGCCGCTTCCTTCACTCAGAGCATCATCTTGATGTACCTCGCCACGGCCGATGGTACACCATCCTTCGCGCACTGGATCAGTTTTCACGAATTGCCGGACGGCCAATTCTACGAACAAGCCTTTCGCGGCTACAGCGGCGAAGAGTTAATCCGCGGATTGCAAAGCAACCTTGAGGCTTTCCAGCGTGCTGCCCTGAAATTGAACGGTGAATCGATCGGGTTGGGTGATGCCGCCTTTGTCTTTCGCATTTTGCCACGCTTGCGCCTGGCCGTCGTCATGTATGCCGGCGACGAAGATTTTCCCGCTCAAGCGCGTGTCCTCTTTGAAGCCACCGCTCCGCGCTATCTCTCGACGGACGGGCTGGCGATCCTCGGCGGGCAACTCGTCGGGCAGATCGTCAAAGCGGCCAAAACATGACCGACACTCCAGCCATCCTGACACAAGGTCTGATCAAATCGTATGGATCAGTTCGCGCGCTGCGCGGCGTTGATCTGGAAGTACGGCGCGGCGAAATCTTCGGCTTTCTGGGGCCAAACGGGTCCGGCAAGACGACCACGATTCGCTGCCTGCTCGATCTGATCCGGCCCGATGCCGGTACGCTGCGTGTGCTGGGATTCGATCCACAGCGTGATTCGCTGGCGGTGCGGGCGCGCACGGGTTATCTGCCCGGTGAATTGCGCGTGGACGATAGCTTCACGGTCGAAGCCGCGCTGCGCTTCTTCGGCAATCTGCGCGGCCACACGCTCGATTGGAACACCGTGCGCGAACTGGCCGAACGCTTCAGCCTCGATCTGCAACTGCCGGTCAAGAATTTATCGAAAGGCAACAAACAAAAAGTCGGCGTCGTGCAAGCGCTGATGCATCGCCCCGAATTGTTGATGCTGGATGAGCCGACTAGCGGCCTCGATCCGCTGATGCAGCGCGAAGTGCTAAACGTCATCCGCGCCGCCCGCGAAGCCGGAGCAACGGTCTTCTTCTCATCGCATGTGTTGAGTGAAGTCGAAGCGATCGCCGATCGGGTGGGCATCATCCGCCGGGGTGAGGTCGTCGAAGTGGCGGAAACACAAGCCTTAATCGAGCGCGCCGTGCGGCGCGTCTTCGTGCGCTTCAAACAACCGATCGACCTTGCGGCGATTATGGCTCTGCCAGGCGTTACGCTGATTGGACATGACAACAGCACCCATTACCAGTTGCACGTCGAAGGCGAGATGGATCGCCTGATCAAAACGCTGGCGACGTATCCGGTGGGCGACCTGGAAATCGAGCGGACTTCACTGGAAGAAATCTTCCTGGCCTATTACGACGAGGCACACGCATGACGACGATCTGGCGTTACACCCTGCTGCGTTTGCGCGGGCAAATCATCGGCTGGGGACTGGCGCTGGCCGCGTTGGCCCTGATCGTCGCGGCGTTATACGATACCGCCGTGCAGATGCGCGATCAGATCGAACAGCTCGTCAGTACACTGCCGCCTGAGTTCATGACCCTCATCGGCGGTCTGGACACCCTGTTCAATCCGGCTGGTTTCCTGGACGCACGGTACTTCATGTTGTTGCCGGTTATTCTGGGCGTATTCGCCGCCATCATCGGCAGCGGCCTGCTCGTGAGTGACGAAGAAAACGGCACGCTTGACTTGATTCTGGCGCACCCGGTGCGGCGTGCCGAATTGTTCATCGGGCGGTGGCTGGCTTTCGCGGCGGCCTTAATCGGCATTCTGTTCATCGCATGGATTGGCCTGCTGTTGGGCAGCAGTCTATCCAGTATCAAGCTGGATTGGCTGAAAGCGCTGCAACCCTTTGCGTCACTGTTCGCCGTGACGTTGTGGTTCGGCGGGCTGGCGCTGTTGTTCAGTATGATCCTGCCGTCGCGCCGGCTGGCCGCGTCAGCCAGCGGGCTGATCGTGGTGCCGAGTTTCTTCATCACGACATTGTC
>JACRBO010000167.1 GCA_016219235.1 Chloroflexota bacterium | reverse complement strand
CTGCTCGTGGACGAGGCCAATACCAATACGGATGTCCTTTACGCCCTGGCCCCGCTGTTCCGCGGGGAAAAGCGATTCACGGTGGAGTTTGCCGGGGAAAGCTATGCCGTGGAAGTGGACGACGAGGCGCTTGTCTTGCTCACGCTCAATCCGCTGGAGGATTATTCGGGTCGCGACCCCATCGGCCGGCCGTTGTTGGAAGGCGGCGTCAAGGGATGGATGTCCAATCCCGATTTATACGACCCCAAGGAGATTTTTTCGATTCTGCGCGCTCAGCACGATCGCAAAATCGGCCTCAAACAGCGCGCGCTCATGCGCGAGCTGGACGCTCTGGAGGCCTCGGCGAAACCGTTTTTCCGGCCGCCTCCGGCCGTCGCCGACATCACACCGCATGCCCTCCATGCCGTTTCCATCACGGCGCAAAAACCCATGGAGCGTGTGGCAGTGGCGGAAAAGGAAGAGGCCAAAGGCGCGCCCGAAGAAGCCAGGCCTCCCCTGGGCACCGACCATTTCGATCTAAAGGATTTCGACAGGGCGCGCATCGAAGAGGCCCTCGCGCGATTGGCGGCGAGCAGCGCGGATTTCGAGCGCATACAGCTCTTTGCCGAGGAAATTATGCCGGCCTATTTTCTGGCCTTGTCCAATCGCGAGGGGGCGGACCTAAATCAAAAGGTCCTGGAGGCCGCCGTCACCGTGGCCGGCATTTTGGCACAGGGGGGCGCCGCGCCGCCCATCGCGCAGTGGATACAAGACATTCAGCAGGAATACCAATTTCATTGCCGAAAAGTTGGAACAACAATTCGGCGCGGTGGACATTCGCCAGATTGCTGAGGACCGTGTTATCGGCTACGGCGCGCATGTGTTTTGTGGCCTTTGTCAGCCGCGCGTGTTTGCCAGGTGCGCAATGCCGCCACCTCGGCTTGAGCTTCCTCAAGCGTTGCCGCGCCCAGCCGCAGCGGGATGCCTAATTCCGTGAAACGCTCCTGCAATTCAAGGCGGTGCACCCCCAATAATTCCGCCGCCTTGCCGAGGTTGATCACCTCGTCCAGGTAGGCATTGACCACCAGTGACCACTGCAGTGCGCTATCTTCGCGCAGCGTTCTTTCAAGCGCGGCCTGTACCAGGTCGGGCTGTTTTTGCTGTAGTTTGACCAGTTCGGTTAAAGCCCACTCATAAGTTTGAACGGCCATGCTGTCTGTTCCTTCCACGATTACTACCAGGGTGTAATGCCGCAGTCAGTGTAACCTGCGCTTGACTTCAAGTACGCCCATGACGCACCTGAGAAAACGCGGAGCAGTTGCTCCGCGTTTATTGTAACAGCTTTGAATCGGCCTCGCACTACATGTGAATCGATTGACCCACCACGGCTTCCGCCGCTTCCATTAGCGCTTCGCCCAGCGTCGGGTGCGCATGAACGGATCGGGCGATCTCGTGCGGCGTCAGTTCGTTGTTGCGCGCCAGCACCCACTCCGGCAGCAGTTCGGTCACGTCCGGGCCGATCAAGTGTACGCCCAGAATCTCACCGTACTTCGCATCGGCGATGACCTTCACGAAGCCGTGATTCTCGCCCAGCCCCAGCGCCTTGCCATTGGGCTGAAAATTAAAGCGGCCAATCTTGATCTCAAGCCCCTTCTCTTTGGCCTGTTTCTCCGTGATGCCCATCGACGCGATCTGCGGCTGGCAGTACGTGCAGCGCGGCATCGCATCGTAATCCAGTTCGTGCGTCTCCACACCCGCGATCGTTTCTGCCGCCACCAGCCCCTGCGCCGATCCGACGTGCGCCAGCATCAACTTGCCGGTCACATCGCCGATGGCGAAGATGTTGGACACGCTGGTGCGATGGAAACCGTCGACCACGATCGCGCCGCGTTCGACTTTCACGCCCGCGTTTTCAAGGCCAAGCCCATCGCTGTTCGGCGCAAACCCGATCGCGACGATGGCCTTCTCGCCCGTGATGGTCTGCCCGCCCGCGATCACTTCCACGCCGGTGCCCGTCTTCTTCAGCGATTCGACGCGCGTATTGGTCAGCGCCTTTACGCCCAGCTTCTTGTAGTGTTTCTCCAATTCGACGCTGACTTCCTCATCTTCCAGCGGCGCCAGATGCGGCAGCATTTCGATGATGGTCACGTCCGCGCCGTATGAGCGGAACACGTAGCCGAACTCCAACCCGATCGGGCCTGCGCCGATGATGACGATCGATTTGGGCACTTGTGTCCATTCGAGCGCCTGACGATACGTGATGATCGACTCACCATCGATTTCCACACCCGGAATGCCGCGCGCTCGCGCGCCCGTCGCAATGATGGTGTGGCGCGATTCGATCACGCCGTCAAAGGCCGTGCCATTGACTGAGGGGGCGCTCGCCACCGAGGCGATCTCGATGTGCGTGGCATCCTTCAATTTGCCCGTGCCCTGGTACACATCGATCTTGTTCTTCTTCATCAAGAACTGCACACCCTTGACCAGCCGCCCCGACACGTCGCGGCTGCGTTTATGCGCGACCGCATAATCGAGTTTGAGGTTGTCAAACGCGAAGCCAAACTCCTTGCCGCGCGTGAGCAAGTTGGCGATCTCGGCATTCCGCAGCAGGGCCTTACTCGGAATGCACCCCCAATTTAAACAGACGCCGCCCAGATGTTCCTTCTCCACGATGGCCGTTTTCAGCCCCAGCTGCGCGGCGCGAATCGCGGCCACATAGCCGCCCGGCCCGCCG
>JACRBO010000166.1 GCA_016219235.1 Chloroflexota bacterium | reverse complement strand
CCGGTCTGATATTGAATCGCCGCGTCTTTGGCCTTTTTCATCGCGACTTGCTCCCGGTGCGCTTAGGACCGGCCTTGCGCCGAATGGGTTTGGCTGGCCGTAACGCCTCTTGCACGACCTCATCCATATGATCAACCAGGATGAACTTGAGATCGCTCAGAATCTTCTTCGGGATTTCGACCATGTCCTTTTCGTTCTTCTTCGGCACGATCATGGTCTTCAGCCCGGCGCGATGGGCGGCCATGACTTTTTCCTTCAAGCCCCCGATCGGCAGGACGCGGCCCCGCAGCGTGATCTCGCCCGTCATGCCCACTTCGCGCCGCACGGGTCGCTGCGTGAACGCGGAGATCAACGCGATCGCTACGGTGATGCCCGCTGACGGTCCGTCTTTGGGAATGCCGCCTTCCGGCACGTGAACATGAATGTCGATCTTGTCGAAGTTGATCGACTGAATCTTGAACTGCTTCGCCCGCGAGCGCGCATACGACAGCGCAGCCTGAATCGACTCCTGCATCACTTCGCCCAGTTGGCCGGTCAGCAGCAGGCCGCCCTTGCCGTCGAGCAGCGTCACCTCGATCGGCAGGATGTCGCCGCCCGCTTCTGTCCACGCCACACCGGTCGCTACGCCCACTTCATCTTTTTCTTCGGCCAGGCCAAACGTAAACCGGGGCGGACCAAGATACTTGTCCAGTGTCTTCGGTGTGATGATGTGCGCGTGTGGCTTGTTTTCGGCCACTTTGCGCGCCGTCTTGCGCGCGAGATTGGCTAACTCACGATCGAGATTACGGACACCCGCTTCAAAGGTGTATTCGCGAATGATGCCGCGAATGGCCGCGTCGCCGATGGTGAGTTGTTGTGGTGTCAGGCCGTGTTCGTTCAATTGTTTCGGCGCCAGGAACTGCCGCGCGATGGCGACTTTCTCTTCCTCGATGTAACCGCTAAACTCGATCACTTCCAATCGGTCGCGCAGGGCCGCCGGGATGGGATCGAGCGAATTGGCCGTAGTGACAAACAACACCTTTGAGAGATCGTACGGCACTTCCAGATAGTGATCGCTGAAGGCGTAGTTTTGCTCAGGGTCAAGCGCTTCCAGCAAGGCCGCCGACGGATCACCGCGGAAGTCGTTGCCCACTTTGTCGATCTCGTCGAGCATGAACAGCGGATTGATCGTCTCCGCGCGGCGCATCGTTTGCAAGACGCGGCCCGGCAGTGCGCCGATGTAGGTGCGGCGATGCCCGCGAATTTCAGCCTCATCGCGAATGCCGCCCAGACTCACGCGCACGAACTTGCGCCCCAGCGCCTCGGCGATGGATTTGCCCAGCGACGTTTTGCCGGTGCCGGGTGGCCCAACAAAGCACAGAATAGGGCTGCGCATCTTATCGGCGGCGAGTTTGCGCACGGCGATGTATTCCAGAATGCGTTCTTTGGCTTTGGGAATGCCGTAGTGTTGCGCATCCAACAAGCGCGCCGCGTGACTCACATCCAGATTGTCGGTAGACGCCTCGCGCCACGGCAGATCGATTAGCCAATCGAGGTAGGTGCGAATGATGCCCACTTCCGGCGCTTGCGGCGGCATTTGCAGCAACCGCTCCAGCTCTTTATCCGCTTTGGCGCGCGCTTCGTCGGGCAGGTGCTTCGCGTCGAGTTTCTCGCGCAGTTCGTTAATGTCGCGCGTCAGCGGATCGTTTTCGCCTAACTCGGTCTGGATCGCCTTCATCTGCTCGCGCAGATAAAACTCGCGCTGGCCGCGATCGACTTCGCGCTGCACGCGCGAATGAATCTGATCTTCCAGTTCCAGCACATCCAGCTCTTTGGCCAGCAGAATCGACAGGCGCTGCAGGCGGCTGGTCGGGTCGAGCATCTCCAGCAGTTCTTGCCGCGCGCCCACCTCCAGATCGAGCGTCGACGCGACGAGGTCAGCCAGCCAGCCCGGCTCGGCGATATTCATCGCATACACGTAGGCGTCTTCGGGCAGGGTGCGATTGAGTTGGATGACCTTCTCGAACAGCGCCAGCACGGCGCGCATCAACGCTTCGGTCGCGGGCGGCTTGCCGATCGGGTCTTCGATCAAGCGCGCGCGCACACGGAAATACGGCTCAGTCTGTGTGAACTCCAGAATCTCGGCGCGGCGCTGGCCCTGCGCCAGAATGCTCGTGGAACCGTCGGGCATGCGCAGCGTGCGGCCTACAATCACTTCACTGCCGATCAGATACAGGTCTTCGGGGCGCGGGTCCTCGGTCTCGGCGTCGCGCTGGGTGACGACAATCAGCGTTTCGTTGTTGGCCTGCGCGGCCTCGATCGCCTTCATCGACCGATCGCGGCCTACGAACAACGGCGTTACCATGTGCGGAAAGACGACCGTCTCGCGCACGGGCAGTAATGGCGCTTCGATGATGCCGCTGGCCGGGCGCGGCCGCGGACTTGGCCTGAACCATTCGCCGGTCGCCTGCGCGCTCAGGTCGGTCATGGTTGTTGCGCCCAGCCACTCGGATTGCATAGTACGATTAAACACTCAGCCTCCAAAACGACAATCACTGTAACTCTATTCTCGCACATCTTGAGTTGAGATCAAAATGGGTGGGTCAATCGGTGATTGGTCGATTGGTAACTGGTCAACTGGTAACTGGTCAACTGGTAACTGGTAACTGGTCAACTGGTAACGGGTTGACCGATTACCGATTACCAATCGACCGATTACCCATCTGTTTCCGGCAACGGCGCGCCCGATCGCTTTAGCCACGCGACACGGGCATCGGCGACGGTAAAGAGCGAACCGGTGATGATGATGGGCGATTGATTCGCCAGGGCGATTTCCAAAGCGTTATCAACATCAACGGCTGCGGTGGGTTCCACGCCCCGATCGGCCACACGCTGCGACAACGTCTCGACGTCGGCGGCGCGGACGCTCCGCGCCCGCGTGACAATGACGCGCGCGGCGACGGGCAGCAGCGCATCCAGAATCGCGGCCAGGTCTTTGTCGGCCGAGATGCCGATGATGAGTGTCCACTGGTTGTGATGAAACACATCGCGCAGCGCGTCTGCCAGCCGCTGGGCCGAATCGCCGTTGTGCGCGCCATCGACCACGAGCAACGGCTCGCGATTGAGAATCTCCAGGCGGCCCGGCCATATCACATTGAGCAAGCCCGAGCGAATCGCCTCATCGTTGATCGCTAAACCACATTCATCGGCAACTCGCAGCGCCGCTATGGCCGTGGCTGCATTCACAATTTGATGCGCGCCCAGCAGGGGAATGCGGTACAGCCCAACTCCCGCACGCTCCCCCTCTCCTGAAATCCGTTTTTCGATTTCAGGAGAGGGGGCCGGGGGGTGAGGTGTGGGCCGAATGG
>JACRBO010000148.1 GCA_016219235.1 Chloroflexota bacterium | reverse complement strand
TATTGATGCAAAACCAGACGAGTGACAGGCCGATGGGCAACAGGCTAATCACGTAGCCCGAGTAGCGGCCCTGCGCGGTCAGGGTGTTAATCTCGCCCTTGATGCGCACCCGTTCTCGGATGGTAAAACTGATCACGTCTAGAATCTCGGCCAGGTTACCGCCTACCTCGCGCTGGACGTTGATCGCCGTTACGACCAGATCGAGATCGTCGCTGTTGATGCGGCGCAACATATTAGCCAGCGCCTGCTCCACCGAAACACCTAACTGGACTTCCTGTACTACGCGGGCAAATTCGGCCGAAATCGGCTTGGGCAGTTCGCGCGACACCGCCTCCATCGCTTGCAGCACACTATAGCCTGAGCGCAGGCCGTTGACCATCAGGTTCAACGAGTCGCCTAACTGGTTGTTGAACGCCTTGAGACGCGCGCCCTGCCGGGACGACATATACCAGCGTGGCGCGAACCAGCCGATGACGGCCGCCAACAGTGCCAGCACGATGGTGTCAAACAAGAAGTAGCCGCCGACGCCGGCCCCTAAAGCCGCGATCAGCTGCAACGCTAGAAATTCGCCGACCGTCAGTTTGAGATCGGCGCGCGCCAAATGGGTGGAGAGATCAACTGCGACTTTCCGGCCCTCTAAGGCTCGATTGAGCGTGTCGGCAATCGGGGTCGCCCGTTTGCGGCCATCAGCGGTATCGACCATCTCCATCTCACCAGGGCCGACCACCTGCTCCAACCGCTGCTGCACAGTGCCGCGACTGCGCAGCGAAGAGATGATCCCAATGGCAAACAGCAGGATTGCCAGCCCGCCAATCGCCAGTGCGATAGTTGTCGTCGACATAGTCAAACCTATCCTCTCGACTCAATCATCTTTCGTTAAAAGCGGCCGCGCGAGCCGATGCCAAAAATATTGGGCGGCAGACGAATCCCGGCCGCCTCGATCTTTTCCATGAACTTGGGGCGCAGGCCGGTGGGCATCAGCCGCCCGATGATCTTGCCGCCCTCGATGCCGGTCTTCTCAAACGAGAAGATTTCCGACATGGTAATCACTTCGCCTTCCATGCCTTGCACTTCGGAGATCGTCACGACGCGGCGCGAACCGTCGCGCATACGCTCGATCTGCACAATCACGTCAATGGCCGATGAAATCTGTTCGCGGATGGCGCGGTGCGGCAGTTCCATGCCCGCCATCAACACCATGGTTTCCATACGGGCCAGCGCGTCGCGCGGCGTATTCGCGTGCAGTGTCGTCAGCGAGCCATCGTGACCGGTGTTCATAGCCTGCAACATGTCCAGCGATTCAGCCCCGCGGCACTCGCCAACGATGATGCGTTCCGGGCGCATACGCAATGAGTTGATCACCAGATCGCGAATGGACACTTCGCCGCGCCCTTCGATGTTGGGCGGGCGTGACTCCAATGTTACAACGTGCTCCTGGCGCAACTGCAATTCGGCTGCGTTCTCGATCGTCACAATGCGTTCGTCATCGGGAATAAAACCGGACAGGATGTTCAATAGCGTGGTCTTGCCAGAGCCGGTACCACCCGACACCAGCATATTCAAGCGCGACTGAACACACGCTTTCAAAAATTCGATCGCTTCCGCCGTGATCGAGCCGTATTGAATCAGCTGCTCAACCGTGAGCGGAATTTTGAAGAATTTACGGATGGTGATCGTTGGGCCAACCAGCGAGATCGGGGGGATGACGGCGTTCACGCGGCTGCCGTCGGGCAAGCGCGCGTCCACGTAAGGCTGGGCCTCGTCAATGCGACGGCCCAGGGGCGCCACGATGCGATCGATGATGCGCATCACGTGATCGTTGCTCTCGAACTGCGCGTTCGTCCGCTCGACCTTGCCCTTGCGCTCGATATAGATGTTCTTTGGGCCATTGACCATGATTTCGGTGATGGTCTCGTCGGCCAGAAACGGTTCGATCGGGCCGAAGCCCAGAATCTCGGCGACGATTTGCTCGAACAGGCGCTGTCGCTCGACCCGGCTTAGGATGATGTTCTCCTGCGCCAGAACTTCGTCGTACAGATTCTCGATCGTGCTGCGCACCTCATCGGTCTTGCTGACGTCCAGTGACGGATCCATCTCGGCCAGCAGTTTATTCTGCACGCGCGTTTTGAGATCAAGATACGCATCACGGACCGGCGAAGTAGACGTAGGCGCGCGCTTAAGCCGCATCTCGGCCAATTTAGACTGATCACCACCCGTCGGCGGGCGAGCACCCGACGCGGCGGCCGTACCCGGCACAGGTGATTGGCCCGGCTGTTGTTGGCTCTTTTCAATACGCTTAAGTAATGACATGCGGCACTCCCTCTAATGGAACAGACTGGTCTTCTTCTTGCCAGAGTCTTCAGCGCCGACCAGGTCGCCGGCTGGCTTTTGGAATTCGGCCACAATCCGATCGGCGAGTTGTTGAACCGCCATCGCCACCGGCTTGGTCTTGGAGTCCTGCATAAAGGGCACACCGCGATTGATTGAATTAAGCACACTCACTTCATCAAGCGGTATCTGCGCAATAACCGGATGCTTGATATTGTCTTCAATCATCTGCGCCGTGATGCCCGTGCGCCGATCGATCTTGTTAACCGCGAGCATGATCTTGTTGGGCGGATAGTTGAGCGCGTCTGTAATCTCAAAGAACAGCTTGGCGTTCTTAATGGCCGGGATGTCGGGCGTAGCTACCAGGACGATCCGATCGGCGAGATCGAGCGCGGTCAATACCATATCGTTGATTACCGTCGCGGTGTCAACCACCACAAAGTCGTAGCTGGTGCGAACTTCCTCCAGGATGCGTTTCAGGTGATCGGGTTGCAGCAAGTCGGCCATTTCCGGGCGGGGCGGCGCCAACACCACCTTGACCCCGGACGCATGCGATAAAGTAATCGTGTCGATCGAGTCAGGATCGAGATCGTTGATCGTCTCGGCCAGATCCGTAATGTTGCGGCCAGGCGGCAGGTTCAACAGCACGCTGACGTCACCAAACTGGAGGCTACCGTCGATTAAGAGGACGGAGGTATCAGGGCGCTGCCGCAACGCGACTGCCAAATTCACCGCAATCGTCGTAGCGCCAATGCCGCCCTTTGGTCCAAACACTACCACGATCGATCCATCGCGCTTTAAACGCGGAGCGGCAACTGGCGGACCGCCCCGGCCGGCCGGCGCTTGCGCAACCGCCGGCGCGCTCACCGGCAGGTTAGCCGCTCGTGACTGCCCCATGCGATGAACCCGGCGAATGGTCGAGACCAAGTCTTCGCCGGTAAAAGGCTTGGTGAGGAAATCACGCGCACCGGCCAACATCGAGCGACGCAGGTAATCGGCTTCAGTCTTCACCGACATCATAATCACCTGTGCCAACGATGTTTCGCGCTTGATGGTTTCTACGGCCGTGATACCGTCCATATCCGGCATGTTGATGTCCATCATGATGATGTGCGGCTTTAGATCGCGCGCCGCCTGAATCGCCTCTCGGCCGGTGCCAGCCACCCCCACGACCTCGATATCCCCCTCAAAGGCCAGCAGCTTCCGCACGTTTTCGCGGGTTTCAGGAATATCATCAACGATCAGAATGCGGATCTTTTCTGAGCCAGGAGCCATAGCCGGTCTGTGCCTTTAAGAAAGTTCAACGCGCTGGGACTTCGCACCACCAGACCAATTATTGGCCGGGCAGAATCTGTACATCTGGATTGATGATGGTATTAACCTTCGGCGGGATGGTGATGTTGAAATTGGTCAGAATATACTGATACGATACCGTATCCGTCGAGACGGGAGCGCTGTCGGTCGCACCGCGTAAGGCCAATCGAATGATGACACCCGATTCTTTTAGCCACTCCAAGATCAACGCTTGCTGCGGATCGACCAGCAGAATCAGCATATCAGGTCGCGGCGGTGTCGGGGTCGGCGTG
>JACRBO010000013.1 GCA_016219235.1 Chloroflexota bacterium | reverse complement strand
CAGTGCTGCCAGTGATCGGGCTTAGGGGGAACGGCCACATAGCCAGCGCTGCCGTCCCAGATCAAATCGTAGACGAGTTGATAATAGCCGTCGAGGTGCAGCGATCGATTTGCCGACGCGCCCGCCACACGGCCCACGCGCGCCAGATGCTGCTGGTTGATGATGTGCACGCGCTCCCACTGGCCGCGCGCATACAACTCCTGCGCCAGCGCGCGGGCATCGGCCACCCGATCGATCTTCACGCCCGCTCGAACGCCGCGCCGGGTATCGAAGACTTTCAGCACGCGGCCGTCATCGTGCAAGATAAACAGACCGTGTTCGCCCGGCTGCGCGGCGCATACGTATTGCGGCACATTGATAAATCGCCCCAGGTTGCGCCATGTCACCGGATCGAGATCAATTACACTCCAATTGGGATCAATCATGTTGGATCACTTCCCAGATTTGAACGGAATATGCGGGTGCCGTAAACGCTGCGCGGTCTTCACCGGACAGCATATGCGCTTCGCCCCACGCCGATCGGAAGGTGCGCGCCCCGGCAAACGTCAGATGCGTCTCAAGGTCATGTGCCGAGGAATTCGCCAGAAACAACAGCGTTGTTCCGTTGCAGCGCTGTATCGCAACTTCCACCGGTGGCTGATCGCAGTGATATTCGGGCGAGGGCAATTCGATACTCGACAATCGATCAGCCGGCGCCCACGTCAATCGCCCTTTGCCAATGGTGACTGTGGCCGGCTGCTTGAGATATTGCCCCAGGACGCTGGCCGGTTTCAGCGCCGCCCCCGGCGCCGCGTCCAGATACGGCATCTCCGGCCCGATGATCAAGTGTCCGCCCTGCTGCACGTAAGCCAGCAGCTTCGACTGATCCTGCGCCGACATGAAATCTGTGGCCAGCACGTAAACGATCGGGTAGCGGACCAGCCGCGCCGCGTCGATGTGCGAGTCCGACAGATCGTAGTCGACATGCCGCGTCGCCAGATCAGTCATCAACCGGCCCAGCCAGTTGTCGGGATTGGAATAGCTGCCCTCAAAGTGCACATCGTGTTTCAAGCCCAGATCGAGCTCGACCTGAAACAGTTCGTGCGGCAGGTTCAACAGATCGACATGCGGATAGTTCAGCCGGGTCGCGGCAGCCGCTTGCCGGAAGAGATCGAAGTTGAAGAGCACCAACACCTGTCGATCGCGTTCGTAGCGCTCCAGTGGATGTTGGCGCAAAAACGCGCTGAGGCGTTGATAGAACTGCGCGTATTCAGGCCGATACGTGCCGTGCCGCGTGATGGGACAGCCCTGCCAGCGTTCGCGCTCGACGAGCATGTAGAAGTTAATAGCCTTAAGACCGTGCATCAGGGCCGCTAAGGTAATCAGCTCTTCTTCGTGAGGTGTGAACGTCGCCGGATGATGGCTCCACAGGCCGTTGCCAAATTCCGGCACAAAAGGCAGGCGCGTGGTGCCGGCCAGATAACGCATGCGCTGCACCGCGCCCCAATAATCTTCCTGGTTGCGATAGAGGTTCATGCCCACCCAATCGATGTCGGGTTCGGCTTCCAGCGCCGCGATGTCGAGCGGCGTGGACATCTGATAAGCTACGTCGTGAAAGATCGGGACGCCCGCCAGGCCGCGGGCTTTGAGCATTTGCGCGAAGCGCACGATGGCATAGCGCACCTGATATTCCTTGTAGACGATCCAATCGACGTGGCGCGGCAGATCCGATCGGGAGTGGATTTCGCACGCGCGCGGCGGTTCCGCCTCATCAAAGGTGTCATATTCGGTGCAATAGGCGGCGTTCAAATTCTCGATCGACGTGTACTGCTGTCCCAAAAAATGGCGATAGAGTTGAATCGACGCGGCGCTGTAATCGGTCGCGTAAGGCTGATCGTGAAACATGTAGCACGTTTCGTTGTCGCTCTGTACCGCCACGATGCAGCCCTGCGGTGCGAGATGATGCGCCATGATCGGGCAGATCGCATCGAACCATTTGCCCGTTTCAAAGAAGAATTTTTCGCTGGCATACGATGGCACGGGGAATTGATGCGGTGGGTGCAGCCCCGCCATCGCGTCAAAGTGGATGCCGCCAACGGCTGTTCTGGCCTGCACTTCAGGATCGAGCAGCACCCATTCGGGAAAGCCAAAGTCCGTCAGTTCAGCATTGATTAGCGGGCCGGGGCGCACCAACAGCCATAGATTTTTCTCTTCGCACAAGTGCATGAAGGCGTCTACATCCTTGCGCGGATCGATCTGTCCCCAATCGAACAGACCCGGTTCGATTTCATGAATCGACCACGGGATGTACGTTTCGATCATGTTGAAGCCGAGCTCTTTGGCCCGATCGAGGATCAGCGCCCACCGATCACGCTCCAACCGCCAGTAGTGGATGGTGCCGGAATACACAGGCACGTGTTGCCCGTTGATTTCAAGTCCGATGTTGGTTAGCGTAACAGACACGATATTCTCCTCTAACGTCGCGAGGCTGCGCCGCCAGATTGATGTCTCAGGCTTCATCCAGCCCGACATATTCGAACCAATCGAAGTCGGCGACACTGTCGCTGACCTGACCATTGCTGCTGGCATACAACGCAATCACCGCGCCGACAAAGCCGCCGGCCACCGGCGTGCTCAGGATGCGCCCGTCGACGCCTTTGGCTACAGGCTGCCACCGATCAATCGAATCGGCGACATAGAAGTTGTAGGCTTGTTCGTGCGCTTCAACCTTGAGGTAACAGCGCCCGGCGACGAATGGTTGTTCGGCCAGAATTTCTTCCACGCCCGCGGCGCGTTTGATCAAACGGATCACAGCCTGATCGGTGCGCGTCACAGCGAAGCGAAAGTGAAAGTCGTTGTTCTGGATCAAGACCAGGCCCGCGCATTCATTCGCGGCTTGCGGTGTGAACTCCATGGCTGTCTGCGCGATGAAATGGATGTGCTGCTGCCGCCGACCGACAAAACTTGGATTCGAGAGTT
>JACRBO010000147.1 GCA_016219235.1 Chloroflexota bacterium | reverse complement strand
GGTGGCGCAGCTCAATTCGTTTGTCGTCATCCTGTTGATCGTCGCCAGTATCGTGTCCGCCATTTTAGGCGACACGGTCGAAGCCGTGGTCATCATGGCGATTGTCGTGCTCAACGCCATCCTCGGCGTCGTGCAGGAATCACGCGCGGAAGCGGCGCTGGCCGCGCTGAAAAAGATGGCCGCGCCCGATGCCAACGTCGTCCGCGACGGGCATCGCCAGCGCATCCCGGCGCGCGAGCTGGTGCCCGGCGACGTGGTGTGGCTGGAGGCGGGCAACTTCATCCCGGCCGACCTGCGCCTGGTCGAATCCGTCAACCTCAAAGTGGAAGAGGCGGCGTTGACGGGTGAGAGTATGCCCGTGACCAAACACGCCAGCGCGCTTGTGGAAGCCGGCAAGCCCATCGGCGACCGCAAGAACGCGGCCTACATGAGCACGATGGTGACTTACGGGCGCGGGCAAGGCGTCGTCGTGGCGACGGGCATGCAAACGCAGATCGGCCTGATCGCCGAGATGATCCAATCGTTTGAAGAAGAACCCACGCCCCTGCAGCACAAACTCGATCAACTCGGCAAGATGCTCAGCATCGCCGCGCTGATTATCTGCGGTCTGGTGTTTGCGGTGGCCGCGCTGCGCGCCCTGTCCGGCGACATAAGCTTTGAAACCGAGACCGGCGGCGCGGCGGCCAATCCCTTTGTCGAAGCCTTCCTCATCGCCGTCAGCCTGGCCATCGCCGCCGTGCCAGAGGGTCTGCCCGCGGTCGTGACCATCAGCCTGGCGCTGGGCATGCGCGAGATGATCAAGCGGCACGCGCTCATTCGCAAGCTGTCGGCTGTTGAGACATTGGGTTCAGCCACGGCCATTTGCTCCGACAAGACCGGCACGCTGACGCAGAACGAGATGACGGTCACCAAACTGTGGGTGCATCACACCGAGTTCGACGTGACGGGGCAGGGCTACCAGCCCGATGGCGTCTTCAACCGTAACGGCAAGCCGGTCGATATTGACGATGATCGCGAAGCCGGGCCGCTGCTGTTGATCGGCGCGCTCGTCAACGATGCGGTATTGGAGCAGACCGGCGAGACTGAAGGCCGCGCCTCGTATCGCATGGTCGGCGATCCGACCGAAGGATCGTTGATCGTCGCGGCGGCCAAGGCGGGTCTGTGGCGCGGCAAACTGGAAGAGAAACTGCCGCGCGTGGCCGAAATTCCCTTTGACGCCGATCGCAAGCGCATGACGACTATTCACGAACTGCGCGATGTGGACGACGACGATGCCACGCCATTCCGCGCGGATGAGAAGGGCTACTTCGTGTGCGTCAAGGGCGCGCCCGATCTGGTGCTTGAGCACTGCACGCATTTGCTGCATCGCAAAGGCCCCGCCCCGCTGACCGATCAGGAACGCCAGAAGATCATCGCCGCGAACTCGGGCATGGCGTCGCAGGCGCTGCGTGTGCTGGGCGTGGCCTATCGCCGCATCGATCGGCTGCCGCCCGCTGAAGAAATCACCGTCGATAACATCGAGCACGACCTGGTGTTCGTCGGCCTGCTTGGCATGATCGATCCGGCGCGGCCCGAAGTGAAACCCGCCGTCGCCAAAGCGCGGCACGCCGGCATCCGCACGGTCATGGTCACCGGCGACTATCCCGACACCGCCCGCGCCATCGCCGCGCAGATTGGCCTGCTGCGCGATCCCAGACACGGCGGCGGCAAAGTCCTCACGGGCGCGGAACTGGACGCACTGCCCGTCGACGCGCTGGTCAATGAAATCGATCAGGTCGACGTGTTTGCGCGCGTCAGCCCGGAGCACAAAGTGCGCATCGTCGAGGCCTTCCGCAAGCGCGGCCACATCGTGGCGATGACGGGCGACGGCGTCAACGACGCGCCCGCCCTCAAGCGCGCCGACATCGGCGTGGCGATGGGCATCACCGGCACCGACGTGAGCAAAGAAACTGCCGACATGGTGCTGACCGACGACAACTACGTGTCGATCGTGAGCGCGGTGGAGCAGGGGCGCATCATCTATGCCAACATCCGAAAGTTCGTGTTCTACCTGCTGTCGTGCAACGTCGCGGAGATCGCCATCATCTTCATCGCGGCGCTGGCCGGCTGGCCCACGCCGTTGACGCCCATTCAACTGCTGTGGCTCAACCTGTTGACGGACGGCGCACCCGCGCTGGCGCTGGGCATGGAGAAGGGTGATCCCGATACGATGGATCGGCCGCCGCGCCCGCCGTTCGAAGCGATCGTCAATCGCATCATGACGATCCGCATCGGCATCATGACGGTGGCGGTGACGGCGGCGGTGCTGCTGGCGTTCTGGTACGGCATGAATGCGCACGGCGTCGATCTGGCCGAGACGATGGCCTTTGTCACGCTGGCGTTTGCCGAACTCCCGATCGCGTATACCACCCGATCGGAACGGTTCCCGCTCTTCAAGCTGGGCGTGTTTACCAACAAGTGGATGCAGCGCGCGGTGGGGTTGTCCATCGTGCTGGTGCTGGCCGTCGTCTATGTGCCGTTCCTGCAAGGACCGTTCAACACCGTGCCGTTGACACTGGAGCACTGGGCCGTGATCGCGCCGCTGGCGCTCTTCCCGGCTGTGGTTGCAGAAGTGACCAAGCTGGTGATGCGCCGCAGCGAGAAGCACATCAGCGAACCGGCGAGTTGACGGATCAGCGATAAAGCGCATCAGCGAACAAGCACGAGGCGCAACCGGCCGGGTTATCATGGCCGACGGTTGCACCTCGTTGTTGTTAAATGAGTCTTCCGACTTTAACGGGAATTGCTCTCGCTGGATGGTCACATCCAGCGTTCCTGAACGGCGGATGTGACCATCCGCCAGGAGCATTTGCTAATAATCCCGCCCAACCCGGAAGAGCCTGTTATATTCCGCCATCCACGCGCTACTTCTATCCCTCCGGCTATCGGATTGTACACACGCGATCGACTGCAAATAGGCTTGATTCGCGCTTACCGCCTGCCAGGCCTGCACGCGGCTCCAATTCCACGTCAACGGATCGATCGAGGCGGGCGGCGACCAACGCTGGATCAATCGGGCGGCCACCGCGCACCGATCGGCTTCGGCCAGCGACGGCAGCGTCTCGATCAACGCGGATACGCTGTCGGCGCTGAGGTCGATCAGGTAGTCGGCGTCGAGTGGATTGGGCGCATTCACTCGCGCGGCGTTGGTGCGCACGATCAACAGGTCAGGATTCAGTGCATTCAGGCCGATCAACACCGCGAAACCTGCGAGCAGCGCACCGAAGATAAAGCGATCGCGCTGGCCGCGCAGCACCGTCGCGCCGAACCAGACGAACAACAACGCCAGCCAACCCATAAAGGCCGTGGTGTACAGGCGCAGTTCGGTCAGGCCAAACTCGTCGGTGTACAACTTCATGCGTGTAACCGCCGACAGCATGATGATGAACAACAGGCCAATCGTGATGGCGGCGAGCACGTTAAAACTTCGCGCACCTGTTGCGTTGTCTTTCTTCAAGAGATGATGCGCCAGCAACAGCGTGGGCAGCGCCAGCGCCGCCACTTGTACTAACTCGAAGAAGCCGCGCCGCGCATATTCCGAGTAGGTCAGATTGATCGTCGTGCGAATAGCGTCCGCGCCGCCAAAGAAATAGCGGAATTGCACCAGCACGAAAGCAAAGAACAACAGATTCAACGCACCTACTGCTGTGCCGATTTCGACTGCGCCTAATGAGAACGACGTGGCCGAAGTCGCCACCGGCCCGACCTCTTTCGCAAGCAACGTCTGCCGTAAAAAGCCAGCGACGAGCCAGCTCCACACCCCGATGGTGAAGGTGTGCGACAACAGTTGATCGATGTCCCAGTCAAACAGATTCTCGACCAGCGACTGAAACACCGCATCGGCTGAGACGAGCAGTCCGCCAAAGACAATCAGCAGCGGCAGCGCGATGAGCAGGCCCGTGCTCACCGCGACAACTTGCCGCGATCGTTCGCGTCTGGCCGCGATGGCGTTCCACTGGATATCGCCGAAGACCAGCGACAGCGCGCCAAAGCAGGCATTGACGCCGGCCACGATCAACGCCGCGGTGTAATCGATGAGGCCGGCCACGCGCACCCGGCCGCGCCGCCCGCGATAGGCCACCAGCGCCAGCGCGATGAGCACCGCCAGGAAGTTGCAGGCTTGCAGCGTGAACGAATCGCGCCAGGCCAGGCCCGCCGCAAACAGCCCGGCGGGCAGCAGCAGCCAGCGCCCGCCGCCGCGCAAATCGACGGCCTGCCACTGTGTGATGGCGGCGATGCTGAGCGCCAGCGCGGCGATCCACAGCGCGGCGTTGAGGCCCCACGGCGTGGCGCGCAGCAGCACGTCGCCCAGCAGGCCGAGGATAAGTGAAGCGAATAGAATCGTGAGAGCGAGTTTACTGGTTGGTTTCATGATTATCAGGAATGACGAGTGATGAGTGACGAGTGATGGATGAGTGTTCACTCGTCACTCATCACTCGTCACTGATTAGATTTGCGCGACCACCGCAATGACACACAACAGCAGCGCCAGCGCGCGCAAGTCCCAGCGGCCGCTCTTGTCGTTGGCGCCCTTCGGCGCGAAGATCAAAATACCCATCAGCACCCACAGCCACGGATTCATCGTCGTACCTCCTGTCTGGTGAAAGCCTGAAAGGATCTCGTAGATGTCTTGCACGGCGTTACGGTGTCGATTCGATTTGCCAGGCATCAGGTTCGCGCTGCGCCTGTGCCAGCCTGCCGGGTTGCCTGGCACCCGAGTTCTTCCCCGCCAGAATATGCTCCAGCACAGGCAGCAGGTGCGGGACTCGCTTCAGCCGGATCACCCAATCCCACACCGGCTCGAACTTCTTCCAGCCGCCGGCGTAGGCGATGTGCCGGAGCTGCTCAATCGTGCCTGGTTTTACGGCGGCGCTTTTGAAGATTGATCGCCATTGATAGAAATCGCGATAAGCCCGTCGATAGCCTGCTTCCAAAGTAGCCGCCGCCATTTTCATGGGCTGATAAACCGCGTGCCGCGTGTCATATCGATCCCAATTGTGAGTGGTGATGCGCCCCTCGGCCTGCATGCGCTGATTCAGAACGGTGCCGGGATAAGGGGTCAAAATGTGGAAGGTGGCTGTTTCGATGCCTTGCCGGACGGCCCAATCCACGGTGCGATCAAACACGGTTGACTCATCGGCATCAAGGCCAAAGACGAAGCTGGCGTTCACCATGATGCCCAGATCGTGCAGACGACGAATGGCTGCGCCATAGTCGCGATTCAGGTTCTGATATTTGTGTTGTGAGCGCAGGTTCGCCGGATTGAGTGTTTCAAATCCGACAAACAGGCTGCGCAGCCCGCTCGCCCTCGCCTTTTCCAGCAAGCCCGGCGCCAGCACGGATTGCACCGTTCCGGCGGCCTGCCACAGCCGACCCATGCCCGTCAGCCCGTCGAATAAGGCTGCCGCGAATTGCGGATGACCAAACAAGTGATCGTCCAAAAAGTATAGATGCCGGCCTGGCAACCGATCGATTTCAGCCAGGGCATCGTCGACCGGTCGGGTGTAGAAGGATTTGCCGCCTTTGAAAAAGGCCTCCTTATAGCAGAAATCGCAGGCGTGCGGACAGCCGCGCGATACGACGATCGAATTGGGCACC
>JACRBO010000179.1 GCA_016219235.1 Chloroflexota bacterium | reverse complement strand
CACGGGCGCTGACGCGCGTTGACGGTTTGGCGGCCTCGCCGGGCAGGGGCGTGGCCGTCGCGGTGGGCGTGCCGTTCAACGCGCCAAAGGGATTTGGGGCCTCATCGGGAGCGCCACTGAACGATCGGGCGGGAGACGAGCCGCCGTTATGAGCTGCTTTGCCGCGAGGATTGATTACTACATCGATCGGCTGGCCGGGTATGATCGAGCCACTCGTAATGGTGGGGCGCGGCGCACGCTTGAGGTAGGCTAAGCGCCGGCCAAACCACGCTGCGATCTCGCTGGGGGCGATGTCGAACAGGAGCACAACCGCGATGAGCCAGCCCACCACCAACAACACGATCGAGCCGATTTCGCCCACCGCGCCGATGAGCCAACTCGCCAGACCCACGCCTAACGTGCCGCCCAACGCCGGATTGAACCAGGCCAGCGTCATCAACGAGAGCAGGAAGAAGAGCAAGAAGCCCGCGCTCTGTTCGCCCGACAGGCGCGGTGTCCGCTCGAAGGTGCGCAGGAGCAACCACAGCCCGATTGCCCCGATGACGACCGGCACGACGAAGACGCCCAGCCCAAAGGTCAGCCTTAGCCACGCAATCCATTGGCCGGTCAGTGTGCCTTGCGTGTTGGACAGCATGCTGAGGATAGTGACGGCCGCCACGCCCACCAGGCCCACACCCAGAATGTCCAACTTCTGATCGAGGGTCAGCGAGATCAGCGGCTGGGCGGGCGGCGCAGCTTTGGCCTTGCCGGGTTTCTTGACCGTTTTCCTGGGTTTAGAACTGGCGGACTTCGTCATGGCTTTCAGTACGGATGTTCGGATGTGAATCGATTATAGCATAGCCATATCTAAAAATCTATGGGGATGAATCAGCGTGTGCACGCAAAAGGTGTCAGCAGAGGCGGCTCCCACGCCGCCGGATACGCGGGCATGGGAGCCCGCTCTGCTACGCGCCTGACATACTTTGCGTGCACACGAATCAGCGAATGAGCGGGTCAACGAATCAGCGAACGTCGTGCCCGAGCGCTTCCGTCGGGCATCCAACGTGCCGGATTCGCTTGTGTCGCCGTCGATGTAAAGAGTCTTTGCCTGTTACTGCTCAGGCCGCCGTCCCCGGCGGCCCACCAGCCGCGCTGGGGACGGTGCTATGAGCGTGAACAGCTGGGTAGTAACCTTTGCCCTGTAATTGCCTGACGTGAGGCCCGTAGTATACCTATCTGCCGGGCGGCATGCGAAGTTCGATGAGGTAGGAATCCCACCCTGTGCGATCGGCGTCTGGCGGTTCAAGCCGCAGACTCCAGTAGTAGTCGCGCACCACGTCGCCCTGCTGCTCGCGGTTGAAGTCGCGGAATTTCTTGCCAGCCTGGCTCGCGCGTTTAAGCGCGTCGTTGGGACGTTCGCCGGGAGTGGTGTAAACGTAGGTCGGGGCGACGATGGCCTCGAACAGGTAGCGCAAGCCGTCGTGCTGGTACTGCCATTGATGCGTCAATTCGTGCATCAGCCAACCGATGTCGGTCAGCCACAACCGATCGGTCACGTTGTGGGTCGTCAGCACGCGCGGAAAATAAGTGGTGTTGCGCACGGTGATGGCGTTGGCTTCGGGCGGTTTGACGCCGCGGAAGAACGCGCCCACCCGGCCGATGAAGTTGGGAAATTCGCTGCGCTCGAAGATGCGGCAGCGGGTATAGTCCAGCCCGTCGCCAAACACCAGACGGGCTTCGGTGATTTCTTCGGGACGCAGCGCGCGGATCGACATGACAGGCACTCCCTCAACTTTGGCTGATTGGATTATAGCACGGGCGCTTAACCATTTGATCGGCGCGGCCGATACTGAATGGCTTCGGCCAGGTGGGCGGCCTGTATCCGATCGGCCCCGGCCAGATCCCCGATCGTTCTCGCCAGTTTCAGCACACGATGGAACGCGCGGGCGCTCAGGCCCAATTGCGACTTCGCGCTGCACATCAGCGATTTGCCGGCGTCGTCGAGTTCGCCAACGATTCGCAGGGCTACCATTCCGCCAGTTTCCAGATCTCCGGCTGTAGCGAACCTGCTTCGACGCCGATCTCCGCGAAGATCGTTACCGCTTGCTTGAGGTGCGTCATGGCTTCGTCGGAGCGATTCGCCGCGTGCAGCAGATCGGCCAGATGATTGTGCAGCGCCGCTTCGCGATGTCGATCGCCGTAGGCCGCACACAGCGTCAGAGCTTGCTGCGTCAGCGCCAGCGCCCGATCGATCTCGCCGCCCTCTTCGCACACCAACGCCAGATTGTTGAGCGCGGCCACTTGCGCGACTGGATCACGACACGCTTCCGCCAGCTTCAGACTTTGCTCAAGATGCTGCTCGGCGGCGCTGAGATCGCCGCGCCGACGCGCCAGCACGCCCAGCAGGTTGTGCGCCTGCGCCAGCACGATCGGATCAGCGGAAGACGAGGCCAGGGCAAACGCCTGCTCGGCCAATGCCTGCGCTCGATCAGCCTCGCGACTTTGATGCTCCACGAAGCTCCAATCGATATACAACCGCGCCAGAGCGTTCGGCTCGCTCGCCTCGCCCCACGCCTCCAGCGCCGCTGCCAGATGCCGTGCAGCCAACTCAAAATCACCCAGCCGCTGATAGACTACACCGATCCGGTGCTCAAGCCGACCCAGGCGCGCTCGATCGTTTGCGATGAGTGCGGCGGCGCTCTCGTAACTGTTCAAAGCCGATCGATATTCACCCCTCAACGTTTGCACGTCGCCGATGGCTTCATGAATAGATGCCGGGGCGGGGTGGCCCGTGGTTAAGGCGGCGTGATAGTGGCCCAGCGCCTCGGCGTGCGCGTACACCGATCGGGCTTGCTCGCCTGCCAGATAAAAATACTCGGCGGCTTCAGCGGTGTGTCCGGCCAATTGCCAGTGCAGCGCGATCTGCGCCGCTGCGGATCGCACATCGGGTTGCCTGCGGTCGCGCGCCATCAGGGCCTGCGCCACACGCTGATGCAGCAAGCGCCGCCGCGCCAGACTGGTCTCATCGTAAATGAAGGTTCGCAGTTTGTCGTGCGCAAAGTCATAGGCGGGCGCATTGCCCGAGGGAGATTCGCGGATCAATCGTTGTTGCAGTAAACGCTCAAGCGCGGTGATGGTTTCGTCTTCGCTGCGGCCGCTGATCTCGCGCAGAGTGTCCAGATCAAACGAGCGGCCGATGATCACGGCGGTCTGCAGCAATTGGCGACCCGCATCGTCCACATGGGCAAGGCGCGCGCGCAGCAGTTCGCGCACACCGTGTGGCAGCGCGCCGTCAGTCAACGGCGCGCCGATCGGTTGGCCCGTGTCACGCCAGGCTTGCAGATATTCCACCACGAACAACGGCACGCCTTCGGATTCTCGATACAGCGTTTCACCCAGATTTTCTGGCAAATGCGCGGCCTGCAACAATTGGCTTACCTGCGCTTCAGTGAGTGGTGCCAATGCGAGGCTGGTCCCGACCTGCGCGTGCTGCGCCTCCGCGACCATCTGGCGCAAACGATGATGGCCGAGGCCCGGCACGTCGGCGTCGCGCCAGGCAACGATGATCAACAGCGGCCGCCCGCGCAGCCGCCGCACCAGATATGTCAGCAGCTCCAGCGAGGCTTCATCGGCATGCTGCGCATCGTCGATGAAGAAGATGCCGGGAGCCGATCGACCACAAATTGCCAGGAGTGTCTGCGCGATGCCCTCAAAGAAGCGCGCCCGCGCGCTGGCATCAGTTAACGCCGGTGGCGCGGGCACGTCATGACGCTGTGCAATCAACTCCGGCAACAGGCGGGCCGCTTCGCTCAGCCAGATTGTCGGCAGCTGAGCGAGCCGGTTGGCATTGGGCAGGCGGGCCAGCGCGCCACGCAGTGCCTCGATCACGGGCGCGTAGGCGACATTCGATTCGCCCGCATAGCCGCGCGCGGCGATCAGCGTCGCGCCACGCGGCTGCCCCTGCGCGACAAATTCTTCCACGAGTCGCGTCTTGCCGATACCGGCCTCGCCTTCAATCGCCACGCAGTGCCCGTCGGCTGTGATGCGGTCGTACAGGCGCAGCAACGTCTGCAATTCGCGCTCGCGCCCCACCAACGGCCAGGCTTCAACTGGCGGGGCTTCAGTGACCGGTGCGGACCGATCGATGTTGATGCTCAATTGATTGTCTTTGATCGCCTGCCACACTTGAACGGTCTCGGCCAGCGGCTCAACACTGAGTTCGGCCTTGAGGACGCGCACACATTCTTGATACTGGCGCAGCGCCGCGGGCCGCTGTCCGGTCCGCGCATACAACCGCATCAAGGCGCGATGCGCGGGTTCGTGCAGGGGATCGATCGAGAGGTAACGGCGCGCCTGATCGATTGCGGCGTCGAACTCGCCGCGATCACTGTGCAGCCGCACGAGTCGATCGAGCGCGCTCAGCAAATCGCGCCGCGCACTCTCGGCCTGAAAGAACTGCCAGTCGTCAAAGCCGGCGCTATCGCGCAAAGAGAAGCCGGCCAGGAAATCGCCGCGATACACGGCCGCCGCTTCGGTCAACGGTTCGAGGCAGCGCGCGCAGACAT
>JACRBO010000184.1 GCA_016219235.1 Chloroflexota bacterium | reverse complement strand
GCGCGCCGCTGTGATCGGATTGTGTAGCACGCGCGCCGCGACTCCGACCCCCACCCCGGTCGATTCAACTTCGCCAATCAAGTCTTCGACAAACGCAGCAAAATCGCGGAGGGTGGCCTGTGGTTCAGACGTGATGGCCGTTGTGAATGCTTCGAACTTTTCCTGCAACCGTTGTGCTTCTTCAGGTGAAATGGAATCGGTGGACACAGCCTCATCATCGATAAGCGCATATTAAGAGCGAGGCGGGCTGGCGGCGTGCAACGCCGCTTGCCACTGCGCCAATCCGCCGCTGATGCGGGCGGTGCGCGTTAGCGCGTCCAATTGCGCGGCGTCGCGGTCGGTGATGCCTTGCGCCGACCAATCGAAGTACGGGCTGCGCCACGCTTCCAGCACCTGACGGCGCGGCCAATCGAGCACGGGCAGCGACAGCAGCGACAACAACGCGCCGATGGCGGGATTGTCGATCAACGGCGAGCCGCCGACCAGATGCAGCGGCAGGCCAAACTCGGCGGCGACTTCGATGAGAAACGGGCGATAGGCTTCGAGGCTGCGGGCGAGGATGGCGACTTCGTTTGATTGTAAGCCATCGTGAACAAGGCGTTGTTTGATCCAACGCAAAGCCGCCCGCGCTTCTTCGGCGCGATTCTGCGCCTCAAGGAATTCAATGGATTGCTGATTGCTGATTGCTGAATGCTGATTGTCAAATAGGCCGTTTTCAAGCGCAGCTAATTCCGTGGAACGCGTCATTGCGAGCGTCCTGAGCGGAGCGGCGTCTCGCGAAGCGTGCCGCGTAGTCGAAGGATGCGAAGCAATCTCCTTATTGATCAGAGGGAGATTGCTTCGTCGCGCATCCTTCGACTCCGTTCCGCTTTGCTCCACTCCGCTCAGGATGCGTTCCTCGCAATGACGATCGGTGGGTAGTGTTTCCGGCGTGACGTGCAGGTGATCGATCAGCGCCTGCCGGGCGCGATCGAAACGGCGATGGACGAGACGCGGATGCGAAAGATCACCGGTGAGGGTGATGATGGTTTCCTGCGCGCGCCGCGCGAGGAGGGTCAGCACGCCCAACTGCGTGGGATTGAACTCGTCGAAGCCGTTGACGATGAGCAGGCGTGTTTCGCGGCCAAGGTCTTGATGCTCGTCTAGCGCAATCGCTGCGAGCCAGCCTTGCCCTTCGGCGTCCGCCCAGTCTTCGCGTTGCAGCCATTCTTGATACTCGCTATAAATCGCGGCGAGTTCTTCCAGTCGCGGGCCGAGGCCGATCACTGCTCCCATAAACGCAATCGGGTAGACGCGCGCGCGTTTGAGTTCTTCGAGCGTATCCCGCAACAACGCGATGAAACCCGGCTTGCCGCGCAGTGCGGCGTAATAGGGGAGATACCCCGTGTCACATAAGCGATCGACAATCTGGCGCAGCAGGCGAAGCTGCAGCGGATCGGTGAAGCGGGCGCGGCGTTGATCGACCCGCGTCAACAGCTCGGCATAGAGCATATGGAACGTCAACAGCTCCACGCCGATCGCGCCGCCGGACTGCGTGAGGCGGCGGCGAAACTCCGCTAGTTGAACTTGATTCGGTAAAATCACCGTGATCGGCGCGAAGGGATCGCTCGCTTTGATCGCGCGGAGGCGATCGATGGTGTGCTGCGTTTTGCCGGCAGCGGCGGGGGCGATGAGGAGTTGGATCGTCATAGAGAAAAACCGAACCACGAAGAACACGAAGGAACACTAAGAAATTTCGTAATCCTTCGTGCTCTTTGTGGTTCAAGAATTATAGGCTGATTTCAACAACACGCTGCTGTGCAAGCTCGAGCAGGGCCTGCACATCGGCCCACAACGTGCGGCCGGCGTCGATCGAGAGCGGGGTGAGTGTCTCGCCTGCGCTCGCCGGTTCGGTGAGTTCGCGGACGCGCGCGAGGCGCAAGGCGAGATCATCGGGCAGGTGCTTAGGCTCGACGAGTTCGGCGTGAAGCGTGCGCGGCGCGGGCAGATCGGCGGACGGATCGCGATCGCGATACAGCGCAAGCAACGATGACAAACCCCAGCCTAACGCTTCGCGCAAGGGGCGCACCATTTCTTCGGGGAAGCCGCCGTTCAATACGACTTCAGCCAGAGCGGCGCGCTTCGCCGCAAAGGCCAGACCTTGTTGGGCTTTCTTGCGGCGTTCTGCCGACAGATCGGGTTCGCGGGTTGAAGGCAAGGCGGCGGCCCGATAGGCGTCGGCAGCTTCGCCGGTTGCGACGGGCGGCAGGAACGCAGCGAGGGCACGATAGCCTTCCGGTTCCATCAGGTGCAGCACCGGCCGATCGGTTTCAAAGTAGGCCGCGAGTTCGGCTTCGATCACGGGGCGCAGTTCGATCGGCGCGGCGTTGACGACGACGAGCACGCCGTTGCCAATCGACGCTTTGCGCACCAACATGATTTGATTCGGCAGGCGCGCCAGCAAGCGATCGGCAAAACCTTTGAGCGTCGGCTTCGGGATGATCACTTCGATCGGCTTCTCAACTGCCGCCGGTTTCAGATCGAGCTGCACTTCGACGGGCGCGCTGAGCAGTTCGTTGATTTGCTTCAATAAGCCCTGACCGCTGTCTTCAAACCGGATCGCGCTGGGGGCTTCATCGGTTCCAAAGACGCCCGCAAAGACATTGCGTTTGGCGGCCAGCGTATCAAGCATGCGCTCTTCGATCGTGCCTTTGGCGATGAGGTTGATCACATGCACCGAACGTTGTTGCCCGTGACGATGCGCGCGGCCGATGCGCTGTTCCAGCACGGCGGGATTCCACGGCAGATCGAGATTGACGACGAGGCTGGCGGCCTGCAAGTTGAGGCCCACGCCGCCCGCGTCGGTGGAGAGGAACACGCGGCAGTTCTTATCCTCGAAGAAGCGCTCGACCAGCGCGCCGCGTTTGGCCGTGGGCACCTGACCGGTGAGTTTAACGTAGTCGAGTCCGGTGCGCTTGAGGATGGGTTCGGTGAACGCCAGCATATCCGCCCACTGGCTGAACACGATCGCTTTGTGGCCGTTGCCCGCGATTTGATCGGCCATGATTTCGCCGAGTTCGCGCAGCTTGGGCGCGGTCTTCTCGCGGTCTTTCGGCAGGATGGCTTTGTCGTGCAAAGCCAGCGCATTGCAGATGAGGCGCATCTTGATCAGCGACATCAGCAGGATTTCGCGCTCTTTGGGTGAGAGCGGGCGGCGCTGCGCTTTGGCCGCCAACTGCGCCACGGTCTCTTTGAATTGATCG
>JACRBO010000169.1 GCA_016219235.1 Chloroflexota bacterium | reverse complement strand
CGATGGTGCGGAACGTCGATTCGCCCAGCAGCGTGCTGTTGGATTGCGCCAACCACACGATCAGGATCGCGATGAGAATGCCGAACATCGCGCCCAGCGTATCGGCGGCGCGATGAAAGCCGAAGGCGAAGCCGCGCTGCTCGGGCGAAATCGAATCGGCGACGAGCGCATCGCGCGGGGCGGTGCGCAGTCCCTTGCCCACCCGATCGACCCACCGCACCCCCGCGATTACTTCCCATGATGCGGCGATGTAGAAGAACGGCTTGCTCAACGCCGACAGGCCATAGCCCAACACCGCCAGCCATTTGCGCGCGCGAAGTTTATCGGATAGCCAGCCGGAGAACAACTTCAGGATGCTGGCCGTTGCTTCAGCCACGCCCTCAATCACGCCGATGAGATTGGTCTTGATGCCCAGCACATTCGACAGAAACAGCGGCAGCAGGTTGATGACCATCTCGCTGGACACGTCCATGAAGAAGCTGGTCAAACTCACCGCCCAGACGTTGCGGGGTAAATCGCGAATGGAGGGACGCTGCGGTTTGTCCTGGGGCATGAGGGTCCTTGAGGAGAGGAGATTGGTAATCGGTCGATCGGTGATCGGTAATCGGTCGATCGGTTGATCGGTGATCGGTAATCGGGTCGATCGGTAATCGGGTCGATCGGTAATCGGTCAACCCGTCGCCAATCACCGATTGACCAGTTACCAGTCGACCAGTTACCAGTCGACCAGTTACCAGTTGACCAATTACCAGTTGACCAGTCACTAATTGACCGATCAGCCCGCCACACTCACCCCAATCAACCGGCCAATCCCAAACGTGACAGCGGCGGCAGCCAAACCAAACAACATCTGTCGCGTGCCGGATGAAAGGATCGTGCGCCCCGTGAATAGCGTAATCGCCGAACCGATGCCGAACAACCCGATCGCGCTCAAGATCGAACTGACGATCACGGCCGTCATGCCGGCCGCGCCAAACAGGTACGGAATCACCGGCACGATCGCGCCCACGGCGAACAACAGGAACGAGGCAATGGCCGCCTCCCACGCCGAGCCGCCCAACTCTTCGGGGTCGATGCCCAGCTCATCGCGGGCCAGGGCTTCCAGCGCGGTTTCAGGGTTACTGATGATCTGCTGCGCCAGCGCGCGGGCCGCGCTCTCGTCCAGGCCGCGCGCCTGATAAATCAGCGCCAGTTCTTCGGCCTCTTCCTGCGGCGATTGCTCGATCTCTTCTTTTTCAGTTGTGATTTGCTTCTGGTATAACTCGCGCGAACTCTGCACAGAGATCCACTCGCCCAACGCCATCGAGATTGCGCCGGCCAGCAGGCCCGCCAGGCCCGTCAGCAGAATCGTACTGCCCGCCACCTCGGCCCCGGCCACGCCCATCACCAGGCTGAAGTTTGATACCAGGCCGTCGTTCGCGCCCAGCACGGCGGCGCGCAGCGCGTTGCCGCCCGCCGATCGATGCCGCCCCTCCAGCTGGGCCACCGCGCTGCCCTCCATGCCGCCTAGTGAGGTCTGGGTGATGGTCTTCAGCAGACGTGCGTGCGATTGCTCGGCGGCGGCCATGGCCGGTGCGCCGTGCAGGCGATAGCTGCTGTTGCCCTGCTTCTCCATCGACGACATGGCAGGCAGCACCGCCCCCACGCCGAAGCGTTTGGACAGCGCGATCAAGATGCGCGTGCGCGTGGCGAGTTTGAATTCGGGGATGGGTGCCTTAGCCGCGCTGAGTTTTTCTTCCCAGGTGGCGGCATGGCCTTCTTCAGTCGCCGCCAGCCGCCGATAGACCTCGGCGATTTTGGGATTCTTCTCCACTTCAGCGATCGCGCGATACAGCGCCGCGCTGTTGCGTTCATCGTCCCGGTATTCCAGAATTTGTTTAGGGGTCGGTTGAGGCATGAGTTGCTCCCACGAGTAATGAGTAACGAGTAATGCGTGACGAGTGAGAGAATTTACTCGTCACTCATCACTCATCACGATCAATGCACCCACGGCAGCCAGCGGCCTTGATCGCGCCACCACATCATCTCGGCATAGAGGCGCTGCACATCGCGGCTGATCGATCCGGCGGACAGCATCGCGCTCAGCAGTGCGGCGCTGTCCGCAAAGAAGGCTTTGTCCGCGTACAGGCGCGCCAGATACCACATCACGGCCAGCTTGGCTTGTGTATGCGCGATGGCGCCGTCGAAGGCTTGCCGCATGGCCTTATAGCCAGCCTTATTGCCGGCGTAGTACGCATGCCGCAGCGCGCGCTGGCCCAACTTCAGCAGTTCGGTGACTTCGGGCGAAGCGGGCGGCAGATCGGCGGGCCAGTCATTCCACAGCGGGGCGCGCGTCAACAGGCGATAACTGTGCGCCAGTTGGCGCTGTCGTTGATTAGGCCGCTCGTCCATCGGATCAAATAGTTTGCGCTGCGCATGCTGCATGTCGCGCAGCGTCGCTTTGGTCAGGTAGCAGCGCAGCAGCGCATTGGCCGCGCGCCCGTACGTCGGATCGATCGTCAGCGCTTCGTACGCGATCTCTGAGGCGGCCGACCACTCCCACTCATCGTCCAACACATCGTTCATGCGATCGATCAGCGCGTCCTGCATCAAGCGCGTGGGCGAGGGCGGCGCAGCGTCTTCATCTTCGTCGAAGTCGGGCACGCCCAGCATGGCGCGGCGCGAGCGGGCCTGATCGGGCGGCAGACCCTCATCGGGATCGCGGAACAACGCCGAATCGTCGTCATCGCCGTATGGCTCATCACCCGGCAAGCGGCCCGCTAATTCGTTATCGTCCAGATCGTCAAATTCGTCATCCAGTTCGACGTCATCGACATCGTCTTCGTCATCGGGGTCGTCAAACGGTGGCTCAGGTAGTGGGGTAGGCATGCGCGGCTCCTCCGGCCAGTATCGCGCCGAATTGTACACCTAAGCCGAAAAACGGGTAGTTCGTTGACGCTGCCATACCCGCGTGCTACAATCGTTTTAACAAGGAGTCTTATGCCCAAAAAACGTACGATTTATCTGGATCATGCCGCCACCACGCCCGTCGATGTACGCGTCATCGAAGCGATGCAGCCGTATTGGACCGAGGTGTTTGGCAATACGTCCTCCATCCACTCGATCGGCCGGGCGGCCCAGCAGGCGCTCGATGCCGCGCGGCAGTCGGTGGCCGAAGTGCTGCACTGCCAGCCGGCCGAGATCACGTTTACGGGCTGCGGCACGGAAAGTGACAATCTGGCGATTCGCGGCGCGGCTTTCGCGGCGCGGCGGGCGAAGCGCGGCAATCACTTGATCACGATCCCGATCGAGCATCACGCCGTCGGCGCGACCGTTGATCAATTGCGCGATCTGTATGGCTTCGACGTCACGCTCGTCGAGGTCGATGAATATGGCATGGTGGATGTAGACGCGATCGGCCGCGCCATCCGATCGGACACCGCGCTCATCAGCGTGATGTACGCCAACAACGAAGTCGGCACGGTGCAGCCCATCGCCGAGATCGGCGCGCTGGCGCGATCGAAGGGCATCGCGTTTCATACGGATGCGGTGCAGGCCGGCGGGCAGCTGACGCTGGATGTCGATCAACTCAAGGTCGATCTGCTGGCACTCTCCGCGCACAAATTCTACGGGCCAAAGGGCGTGGGAGTGCTGTACGTCCGATCGGGTGTGGAGTTGATCTCGGCGTTGACGGGCGGCGGGCACGAACGGGGTCGGCGGCCGGGCACCGTCAACGTGGCAGAAATCGTCGGCCTGGCCACGGCTTTGAAGTTGGCGCAAGAACGACGCGAAAGCGAAAACGCCCGCGTGTCGGCCCTGCGCGATGAACTGGTCGCGGGCATCATCGAGCGCGTTCCCGACGTGCAGTTGACGGGCCATCCCACCCGGCGTTTGCCCAACAGCGCGTCGTTTGCCGTGCGCGGTGTGGAAGGCGAGATGCTGCTGACGGCGCTGGATCTGGAGGGCGTTTGCGTCAGCACCGGCTCGGCTTGCACCACGGGCGAGGCCGAACCGTCGCACGTGTTGACGTCGATGGGGCTGCCGCGCGAGTGGGCGCTGGGTTCATTGCGCATGACGCTGGGCCATTTGACCACACCGGAAGACATCGCCACGACGTTGGATGTGCTGCCGGGGGTAGTCGCGCAATTGAGAGAGCATGCATGAACGTGGTGCGTAGTGCGTGGTGCGTGAAAAGCGAGGTGTGTGATGACTGTGAAAACTTTGCTGTCTGCTGAAGATGTGCTGGAAATGGGCGACATCGGCCGATGGGAACTGGTCAAAGGAGAACTGATCAAAATGGCTCCGGCAGGCGGCACGCATGGCGAACTGACTGCGAACGTGGCACGGGTGCTTGGCAATTTTGTCAAGCTGCGCAAGTTGGGCAAAGTCTTTGGCGCAGAGACCGGCTTCTATACGGGATACGATCCCGACACCGTACGCGGTGCAGATGCGATGGTCTACTCCAATGAGCGCGTTGAAGAACTGGGCGATCTGACCGGCTTCTTGCGCCTCGCGCCCGATCTGGCCGTTGAAGTCATGTCGCCCGGTGACACCTACACGGAAGTGGAAGAGAAAGTGGCTGAATACTTCAACGCAGGTGTGCGCCTGATCTGGGTGGTCGTCCCTAAGACGCAGGGCGTCGTGGTGTATCGCCCGCGCAAAGAGGCGCTGCGCCTGAGCCGCGAAGACAAGCTGACCGGCGAAAACGTGCTGCCGGGCTTTGAGATCAGTGTGGCCGAGTTGTTTGAATGACGAGTAACGAATGACGAGTGAAGTGACCTCCAACCTCCAACCTCCAACTTCCAACATCCGCGTTGTCGTGGCCATGAGCGGCGGCGTCGATAGTTCCGTCGCGGCGGCGCTGTTGAAGGATCAAGGCTACGATGTCGTAGGTTTGATGCTGAAGTTGTGGAGCGACGGCGACAACGGTCGCGCCAATCGGTGCTGCACACCCGCCGATGTGGACGCCGCGCGCTCGATTGCGAATCAACTGGGCATCCCCTTCTATTTGATCAATATCGCGGACACGTTCAAGTCCACCGTCGTCGATTACTTCGTCAGCGAATATGTGGCTGGCCGCACGCCCAATCCGTGTTTGATGTGCAACCGGCACATTCGCTATGAGCTGTTGTTGAATAAAGCGCTCGGTCTCGGGGCGCAGTATTTAGCCACCGGCCATTATGCGCGCGTGCGCGAAGTCGATGGCACGTATCAACTCTTGCGCGGCGTCGATCCCAACAAAGATCAATCGTATGTATTGAGCGTGCTGGGCCAGCACGAATTATCGCATGCGCTGTGGCCGCTGGGTGAGATGACCAAGCTGCAGGTGCGCGAACTGGCGGCGAAGTTCAAACTATCGGTCGCAGAAAAAGTGGAAAGCCAGGATTTGTGCTTCCTCGCCAACGGCGACTATCGGGACTTCATCACGCGCCACGCACCCGCTGGGTCGATCCAGCCCGGCGACATTCGCACGACGGCTGGCCGCGTCATCGGCCAACATCAGGGCTTGCCCTTCTACACCATCGGCCAGCGCAAGGGGCTGGGCATCGCCGCGCCCGAGCCGCTGTACGTCATCGCGCTGGAGGCCGCCGATAACGGCGTGATCGTCGGCACGAAAAATGAACTGGGCCGCAACGAATGCACCGTGCGCGAGGTGCACTATGTGAGCGGCCACGCACCGATCGAGCCGTTCCGGGCCACCGCCAAGATCCGCTACAAGGCGCGAGAAGCAGCGGTCACCGTCCACCCCGATCGAACTTCGGCGCGCGCTGCGCGCGTCGAGTTTGACGAAGCCCAGCGTGACATCACGCCGGGGCAGGGACTGGTCGTGTTCGATGGCGAAGTCGTCATCGGGCAGGGCTTCATTACCTGACGAGTAACGAGTGACGAGTGAAAAAACACATCACTCGTCACTCGTTACTCGTCACTCATTTGGTCATGTCACCCACCATCCTACTGATCGCAATTCTGGCTGCGGCCACCGGCCTGATCTATCACCTGTGGCGGGGCGGCGGTTTCGCGCGACTGATCCTGTCGATCGTTGCGGCGGGCATCGGCATCGCGATCGGGCAGGTATTGAGCCAGTTGTTTGGCTGGCGACTGATCTTGCTGGGTGAAGTCCATCTGGTGCAAGCATTAATCGGCGGCTTGTTGGTGTTGGTGCTGATCAACCGGCCCGAGTGACGCGGATCGGCGTCACTGGCTAGTCAACCATTTTGAACCATGCTATAATCCGCGCGAGGCTAGCATGAGCGAAGCAATCCCCAATCCTTCAACTCCAACTGAACCTGTTCCACCCAGCATCAATCGCCTGTCGGATGAGACCGTGTCTCAAACCCGCGCCGACAAGCAGAATAAACGCCGCATGACCTTCGTCGGCATCGGTGTGGCGGTCGTGCTGATCCTGATCATCGCCGGGTTTGTGTTGATGATCAATGGCGGTGTCACCGGCGTCGTGCGCGACATCATCATCATCTTCCTGGCGCTCGAATCGCTGATCCTGGTCGGTCTGATGGTGGTGCTGGTCATCCAGATGACGATGTTGGTGCGCATGATGCGCGACGAAGTGCGGCCATTGATTGCTTCGGCGCAGGAAACGGTCAATTCGGCGCGCGGTACCACGCAGTTTGTCAGCCGCAAGATCGTTACGCCGACAGCCGAAGCCGCGGCCAACGTCGCGCAAGTCAGGCGCATGTTCCAAGTGCTTTTCAAGGGTAAGTAGTCGCGCAGAGCGCAAGTTCAAAAGGAGCAACAACCCATGAGCGAACAAAACAACGGCGAGACCGGCGCATTTCTGGCCGGCTTCATTTTGGGCGGGTTGGTCGGCGCGGCGGTCGCCATGATCATGGCGCCGTCATCGGGCACGGACACGCGCAAGCAGATCGTCGATCGCGGTCTGGAACTGCGCGGCAAGACGGAATCGAAACTGGAAGAAGCGCGCAAACGCGCCGAAGAGATGTCCGGCGATGTGAAGACCCGCGCCGAAAAAGCCGCCGAAGAGGCGCGCAAGCGGGCCGAGGAATTGCAGGAGCGCAGCCGCGTGATTCTGGAGGAACAGAAGACCCGCATCACCTCGGCCATTGACGAGGCTCGCAAGAGCGCGCCTCAGCCCGAAGCCGACGTGGACATTGAAATTCCGCTGCCGCCGTCCCCCAATGGCGAAGCTCCGGCCGCGTAAAGCACCGTATTGTGAGCAAAAGACTCTGGCGACAACCAGAGTCTTTTTGTTTTAGTGCGGCTTCCAGGTTGGGTTACGGGTCTGCTCCTGCTGGATTTGGCAATCCAGCGGGAGCGACGAAACCGAAAATCGAACTGGAATTCGCTGTTAATGCAACGCTGTCAAGGCTTGCGGTAGACGATCCAGCAGATCGCCCGCCAGCACACCCGCCGATCCAATTTCGCGTCGAGCTAATTCTCCAGCAACGCCATGCAGGTATGCGCCGCACAGCGCGGCTTCAAACGGCGGCAAGCCTTGCGACACCATCGCCGCGATCGTGCCCGCCAGCACATCGCCGCTGCCCGCCATCGCCAATGCCGGATTCGCAAACGGCATCAAGATCGATCGACCGTCGGGCGCGGCGATGACCGTAAACGCGCCCTTCAGCACAACGACGCTTCCCCAGGTCTTCGCATACTCGATCGCCACACCCATCCGATCGGCCTCTATCGCTTTCAGGCTCAACTTCGTCAGCCGCGACATTTCGCCGGGATGCGGCGTCAGAATCGCCGGGCCATTGACGCGAGTCCACCACTGATCAATCTGCGCGAGACAGTTCAACGCATCGGCGTCCAGCACCAGCCGTGTACTGGTTTTCAAGGCTAAAATCGCTTCGACAAATGCCTGCGCATCTTGAGTCAGCCCCGGCCCGATCAATGCGACATCATACGTCTCGATCAACTCACTCACTTCAGCCGCGGCTGCGGCGCTCAACACACCCGATTGATCCGGCAATGGCCTGAAGGTCGCCTCGTCGATCTTGCCCGCCATGATGGCGTGGATCGATTGCGGAATAGCCAGCGTCACCAGGCCTGCGCCGGCGCGATAGGCTGCTGTCGCCGCGAGAATGGGCGCGCCCGTGTACAGTGTTGAGCCTGAGACGATCAACGTTTTGCCAAAGGTGCCCTTGTGCGCATTGGCCGGTCGCTTCGGCAACAACGCTCGAACCAACGCGGGATCAGCAATTTCAGCCGCGACGTCATCCGCCAACTTCGGATCCGTGCCGATGTCAGCCACGATCAACTCTCCACACGCGCCCGCACCCGGAAAGCGCGTATGCCCGATCTTGGGATAGGCAAACGTCACGCTTACATCGGCGGGGACGGTTAGCGGATCGAGTTCGCCCGTGTCGTAATTCAGGCCAGTCGGCCCGTCCACGGCGACGATGAGTGGCGCGTGATTGGGCGGTGTGGGCAGAGCGAGATTGATCAAATCAGGTGCAGCGTTTCTGCGTTCAGCCACTGCACTTGAAACAGCCGTCAGCAATTTTGCCAGATCGCCGGCGATGGGGCGGCTCGCGCCCGTGCCCAGCAGCGCATCGACGACTACGTCGCAGTTGCTCAACCATAGCCGCAAAATGCGCAGGCCGCGATCATCGACCAGATTCGCCATAAAGACACCACGTTGGCGCAGCGCGGCAATATGATCGTCTTCGCGCTGCCTCAATAGATACACGCCGACTTCCGCGCCTGCGTCGTGCAAGTGCCGTGCGGCTACCAGACCATCGCCGCCATTGTTGCCGGGACCGGCGAGGACGAAGATACGAGGTGATTGGTTGATCGGTAACTGGTCAACTGGTAACCGGTCGATCGGTAATTGGTCAACTGGTAACTGGTTGACCGGTTGACCGGTTGACTGATTAACCAATTGACCGATTGACCGCTTACCCAATTGCGCCAGCACGACGCGCGCCACCGCACCGCCTGCGCGTTCCATCAGCGCGGCGTAGCTGTGCCCCTGCGCATCGGACGCCGCTTCGATGCGGCGCATTTGGTCGACGGTGACGAGTTTCATAACACGCACCACGTTCAATCCACCGTCAGCGTCTTGCTAAGGTTGCGCGGGAAATCGGGATCGTAGCCGCGCGCGACGCTGAGTTGATACGACAACAGTTGCAGCGGCAGCACCGATAGGATCGGGCTGAGCAGCGGGCCGCTGGGTGGCAGCACGATCAGATCGCGGGCGTTGGCGCGCAGGCGATCATCTTCTTCGCCGATCGCAATGGTGCGCCCGCCGCGACACGACGTTTCGTTGATGCCGCTGACCAACAGGGGCACATCGTCCGGTCCGCTGACAAAGATCACCGGATACTGCTCGCGCACAGCGGATAATGGTCCATGCTTGAACTCGGTGGACAACATGCCCTCGCAATGCGCGTACGTGATTTCCTTCAGCTTCAATGCGCCTTCCAGAGCGATGGGGTACGTTGCGCCATAGCCCAGACAATACAGATCATCCCACGGCGCAAGCGCGGGCGCGATGGCTTTCACTTGCGGTTCGACGGCGTCAAGGGTCTGTTGAATGAGCGCCGGCAAGCGTGCCAGATCAGCGGTGGGGTGTTTGCCCAATCGCAGCGCCAGATACAAGAACGCGATGACCTGATTGGTGAACGTCTTCGTCGCGGGCACGCGGATCTCGGAGCCGCACGCCATCGGCAGCGCGATCTCGCTCGCTTGCATCAGCGTTGAGCCGATCACGTTGACCAGGCTCAACGCCGTCATGCCGCGCTGCTGCGCCGCGTACAGCGCATTCAGCACATCCTTGGTTTCGCCGCTCTGGCTGACGAAGATGCCCACATCGTCCGGGCCAACCGTCGGTAGATACTGTGGCATGAATTGTGGCGCGAGGACGGGAATCGCGGGCCGACCCGCCAGTTGGGCCAGATACACCGCGCCCAATAAACAGGCGTGATAACTGGTGCCGCAGCCGATCAAATACAAGTGGCGGGCCTTTGCCAGTCGATCGAGAAACGGCGCGACCAGCGGCGAGGCGTTGAGCAAATGTAAGAGTTCACTCGCCACTTGCGGCTGCTCGTGAATCTCTTTCAGCATGAAGTGATCGTAGCCGCCTTTTTGCGCGGCGGCCATGCTTTCGATGATCGTTTCCGGCTCGCGTTCGATTACCACGCCATCACTCACGCGCACCAGGTCAACGCGATCGGGGTACAGGATGACGATCTCACCATCGTTGATGCGCACGATGCGATTGGTCAGCGGCAGGATCGACGGCAAGTCCGACGAGACGCACGCCGCGCCATCGGCCAGGCCCGCTACCAACCCCGACCCTTTCTTGATGGCATACAGTTTATCTTCGTGCGCGCGCCCGATGACGAAGGCATAATCGCCTTCGAGGTCATCGTAGGCGCGGCGAATCGCTTCGATCATATCGTGACCGTTCAGCAGGTGCCGCTCCACGGCGTGCACGCACGATTCGCCGTCGTTCGTCGAGCGCACCGTCAGGCCTTCGGCCTCGAACTGCTGGCGCAGCTCGACGTTGTTGACGACGTTGCCGTTGTGCGCGCCCACCATGCCACCCGCCGAATCGAGATGCGGCTGCGCGTTGACCTGCGACGGCACACCGAACGTGGCCCAGCGCAGCTGCACCAGGCCGCGCAGACCCGTCATCACCGCGAAGTCCAATCGGGCGGCCACGGCATCGACCTTGCCCACGTCCTTGCGCAGATCGATCACGCCGTTTGAATCGAGCGTGGCACAGCCAACGGAATCGTAACCGCGATACGACAGCCGCCGCGCCGCGTCGATCAAGATCGGGCCGAGCGCCTGTTCAGTTTGAGTAATGATGCCAAAGATGCCGCACATGCGAGCCTTTCGTTGTTGCGAAGATGAAATGAATCAGGGCGGTAATTATAGCCTGAAAACGCGGCGACTAATCCGTAATGCGTGCTGCGTAAAAACGTGGTGCGTAATTTTTGATCACGCACCACGTTTCACTCGTCACTCGTTACTCGTCACTCTTCGATCGTCGGCACCAGAATGTCGTACCAGAAGCGGGCCTGGCGGGTACGGCTCAAGTCCGCGTGGATGTGCTTGATCTCGGTGTAGGCGTGCAGGCCCCACGTGCCCAACTCGCGGCCGATGCCGCTCTGCTTGTAGCCGCCGAAGGGCGCTTCCGCATTGATGAGATGATAGTCGTTGATCCAGACCGTGCCCGCGCGCAGCTTGTTGGCGACGCTGATGGCACGCTCCAGGTTGGCGCTCCACACGCCGGCGGCCAGGCCGTAGATCGTGTCGTTGGCTTGCCGGATCGCGTCTTCCAGACTGTCGTACTTGATCACGGCCAGCACCGGCCCGAAGATTTCTTCCTGCGCGATGCGCATGTCATTGCGGACATCGGTGAAGATCGTCGGGGTCAAGTAGTGGCCGTTGGCGAGTTCGGGATCAGTCGGGCGGTGGCCCAGGAGCGCCGGCGTCGCGCCTTCGTCCAATCCGATCTGAATGTAGTTCTCCACAGACTTCAACTGTCCCGCACTGATTAGCGGGCCGAGATCGGTCGCGCCGTCACCGGGCAAACCCACTTTGATCTTGCTGGCGCGATCGATCAGCCGCTCCATAAACTTGTCGTAGATGCTGTCCGGCACGAAGAGGCGCGTGCCGCTTTCGCACGCTTGCCCGTTGTGCATGAACGTCGCCCACAGGCTGCCGTCGATGGCAATGTCCAGTTCTGCGTCGTCGAGGATGATGTTGGGGCTTTTGCCGCCGAGCTCGAGCGTGACCTTCTTGATGGTGCTGGCCGCTTGAATCATGACTTGACGGCCGACTTCGGTGCTGCCGGTGAAGGCGATCTTATCGACCAGCGGGCTAACGCACAGCTCCGGGCCGACTACGCCGCCGGGGCCGGTGATCAGGTTGAGCACGCCGGGCGGCAGCAGGCCGGTCTCGTGGATGATCTCTATCATCTTCAGCGCGCTCAACGGCGTATAGCTGGCGGGCTTGAGAATCACGCAGTTGCCGGCCGCCAACGCGGGCGCCATCTTCCACACGGCCATGAGGAAGGGAAAATTCCACGGGATGATCTGGCCGCACACGCCGATCGGTTCGCGGCGCACGAAGTTGTAACTCAACGTGGGAAATGTAATCTGCGGCACGGGTTCCAGCGGCTCAGCCGTAGCCAGTTTGGCAAAGTGGCGGAAGTGCAGCAAACCCACGGGAATATCCATGAGGTTGGCTTTGCGCCACGTGCAGCCGCCGTTCATCATTTCCAGGTCGGCGATTTCGGCCTGGCGTTCTTCCAGCGCGTCGACTATTTTGTGCAGGATGCGCGAGCGTTCGCCGGGCGACATGGTCGCCCACGGGCCGTTATCGAAAGCGTTGCGGGCCGCCTTGATCGCGTCACGGGTATCTTCGACATCGGCTCTGGCAACGTGCGCGAGCACGACTCCATTGGACGGATCATAAGCGGGGTCGTGTTGCTCGTTGCGCGGGGCGCGCCACTGACCGTTGATGTACAGATTCCAAACAGGCGCAGTGTCAGACATACTCAGAGCCTCCCTGGTTAGTCCGGGTCGATGTGTGCTCCATCGGGAACGGGCAAGCCGAGTTCCGCCAGACGAATGAGGGCGTCGAACGACGTGACCTGGAACTTCTCGCTGATCACGTCGGGCGTCCGATCAGCTTCGGGCAGCGCGCGGATCCAGTCTTCGGGCATCAGCAGGCAGCGCGCGAAGTATTTGACCTCGCGGCGGGCGGCCGGCCAGGGCGCATCGAAACCGGCTGCGCGCGCCCCGGCGCTGTCCGAGATGTAGCGATAGAGCAAGCGGGCCGCCGCCAAACGCGGCGCGTAGCGGTACAAACCGTGGCCGATAATTGAGCTGACTTTCTCAGGATTGGTGTCCCACAGATTCGAGACGGGTTGGCGCAGCATCTCGTCGATCGGCACCGGGGGCAGGGTGACGCGATAGTGATCAAGCAACCGCTGCGTCAGTTGGTGGATACGCGCGCGGGTATCGAGAGGAGTGGATACAGTTGAGTCAGTGTCCGATTTAGAGGGCATGCGCGACCTACAGAAAGCCCGTGAAGATTGGCGCAAATCGATTATACCATAGCGCGATCATGGCTCTGGTATAATCCGCCGCGATTAAGGGGGTATGATGAAAGCACTTGAGACGATTTCGCTCTATATCCGACGGCAGGCCGCCAATCCGTTGCGCTATTGCTGGGAACAGTTCTGGTTGGTCCTATTCGGTTGGATTCCAACCATCATTGGCATTGGGCTGCGCGGCTTCGTTTACCGACTGATCCTGAAGATGGATGGTCTGGCCGCGATCGAGAACAACGTGCGCCTGCGGTTTGCCTCCCACATCCGATTGGGCGCACGCGTCTATCTAGACCAGAATGTCTATATTCACGCCTGCCCCAACGGCGTGACGATCGGCGACGATACGCTGGTGATGCACGGCTCGATCTTGCACGTGTACAACTTTCGCGGGATGAAGCAAAGCGGCATTTCCATCGGCAAAAACAGCCTCATCGGCGAACACAACGTCATTCGCGGGCAGGGCGGGGTGACGATCGGCGATCGGGTGTACACCTCGCCGTTCGTGCAGATCGTCTCCGTCAATCACGTCTTCGACGATCCGACTGTGCCTTTCGTCGATCAAGGCATCACGGCGGAAGGCGTCGTGATCGAGGACGATGTGTGGATCGGATCGGGCGTAGTGATTACGGACGGTGTGCGCATCGGGAAAGGGGCAGTGATTGCGGGGGGCGCAGTTGTCACGAAGAACGTCGAACCGCACACGATCGTCGGCGGCGTCCCCGCGAAAGTCATCCGCACGATCACGGGTGAGAAGACCACGGGCGATAAAGTGATCTATCATCTGTGAGACGTGACAAGGTG
>JACRBO010000151.1 GCA_016219235.1 Chloroflexota bacterium | reverse complement strand
CCTATATGCTCGATCACTGGACGCCAGCCGAAGAGATCGTCCTGGTTGCCAACCCCGACTATCGCAAGGGCGAAGCCGCGCTCAAGCGCATCCTCATCAAGAGCGTAACCGAGTTCGGCACGCGCTTTGCCGCCCTGCAGGCCGGTGATGCGGACTTCATCTCGCTCGGCTCCAAGGCCGACGAAACGCAGATGAATACGCTGGTGCATGACGAGTGCGATCAAAATACCGGCGAATGCAAGACCGTTAACCCCATCGGCATCCTGCGCGCCTATCCCAATCTGCCCTCGACCAGCCGCACCGACATCCTGCTCACCTTCGAGGTGGCTGAAGGCAGCAACTTCGTCGGCAGCGGCAAGCTCGACGGCCAGGGCGTCCCGCTGAATTTCTTCAGTGACGTGCACGTGCGCCGCGCCTTCAACTACTGCTTCGACTGGGACACGTACATCCAGGACGTGCTGCTCGACGCTGGCACGCAATCGCTGGCCTTGTCGCTGCCCGGCCAGCCGGGTTACGACGGCGCGCCGCATTACACGTATGATCTGGCGAAATGCGAAGAAGAGTTCAAAGCCGCCGAGTTGAAATCGGACGACGGACAATCGCTGTGGGATGTCGGCTTCTACATGCAGCTGGGTTACAACGCCGGCAATACCGCGCGCCAGTCCATCGCCGAGATTTTGTCGGCGAGCGTGGCCCAAGTCAACCCCGCTTTCTTCATCGCACCGGTCGCGCTGCCGTGGCCGAACTTCCTGACCGTGCAGCGCGCCAAGCAGTTCCCGGCGGTGTCCGTGGGCTGGGGCGAAGACTTGCACGATCCGCATAACTGGTATGTGCCGCACCTGATCGGCACGTATGCCGATCGGCAGAATATGCCGCAAGAGATGATCGACAAATACAAGCAGTACGTCGACGAAGGTGTGGCCGAACTCGATCCGGCCAGGCGCGCCGAAATCTACAGCCAGCTCAACCAGCTGGTCTACGAAGACGCGCCCAAGATTGTCCTGGCGACCGCCACCTTCACTTACTACGAGCCTATGTACTTGAAGGGCTGGTACGGCAGCGTCAATCAGAACCCGCTGTTGAGCAGCGTCTACAACAACTTCTACTGGTACACGCTGTCCAAAGACTAAGTGTTGAAGTGAATCGGTAATCGACGGCGAGGCCGGATCGGCGCAGTGGATTCGGCCTCGCTCCGATAAATCGCCCGGGGGAGATCACGTGAATCTTGAATCACTGGAGGAAGAATCATGTCTGCCATTGCCGCTCCGCTCAGTGAACCGCTCGAAGTCGAAGAGTCGGATGCCAGCCGCAAGCCGCCCAGTATTGCGCAGCAATTACTCACACATCGCCTGTCCATGTTCGGTTTTATTTTGCTGGGTGCATTTGCCTTCGTCGCAATCTTTGCGCCCGTCATCGCGCCACCCCTGGCCAACTCGCGCGACGTGATGAAAATCCCGCGCGATGGTTTCGGCACTGTCCCCCTGCCGCCCGGTTCCACCTGGGTGAAAGGCGCACCGCCCCTGCCGTTCTGGTGGCAGCCATTGACCGGTCTCGATCATTGGACGCATCCGTTCGGTGTTGCCAGCGGCGGCTGGGATATTTTCTACGGCGTGGTTTGGGGCACGCGCACCGCCTTTCTGGTGGGCATCATTATTACCACGCTAACGGTCGCCATCGGCGTGATCGTGGGCACGGTGTCGGCCTACTACGGCGGCGTGGTCGATCTGGTGATCCAACGCATCACCGAAGTCTTTTTGACCTTTCCGTTCTTGATGGCCGCGCTGACGGCCGGCATCGCAGTGGTGGTCTTTGGCTGGATGGGCAATGCGCGCCTGATTCGCGGCGATATTCTATCGGTGCGCGAACGGGACTATGTCCTGGCGGCGCGGGCTGTCGGCGCGAAAGACTCGCAGATCATGCTGCGCCACATCGTGCCGAATGCCATCTTCCCGACGCTGGTGGTGGCTTCGCTCAACATCGGCACGTTTGTGGTGACGTTTGCGGCCCTGTCTTTCCTGGGCTTAGGCGCTGAACAAGGGTATGCCGATTGGGGCCAGCTGCTGGCCTTCGCACGCGGCTGGATCACCACGCTCGATCAGTATTGGTACATCGTGTTCTTTCCGGGCATGGCCTTGGTGCTGTTTACGCTGGGCTGGAATCTGGTGGGCGATGCGGTGCGCGACGTACTCGATCCGCGCATGCGGAAAACGCGGTGAATCCAGACCTGTCAGGTGGCGCACAGAATACCCGAACAACCGTGGGCATGTGCGCCACCTGACAGGTCTTGGCTGCTTGTGATATGATCGGGGTGTCTTCCACAATCAACCCTATTCTCATATCCAAGGAGCCACAGCATGCAACGTTTAGCGAATAGTTGGAGTCTGGTCAAAGCGAGTTGGGCCGTACTGCGCGCCGATAAAGAGTTGATCATCTTTCCGATCATCGCCTTCGTCGGCTCGATCATCGTCACGATCACGTTCATCGTGCCGATGGTGATCACGCGGATGTTTGAAGGCCTGAGCGACGGTCGCGGTGGTCAGGTCGGTCTGTACCTGTTCAGTTTTTTGTTCTACCTGGTGCAGTACACCGTAGTGATCTTCTCCAATTCGGCCTTAGTCGGCGCCGCCACCATCCGCTTGAAGGGCGGCGACCCGACGATCGGCGACGGTTTGCGCATCGCAAGTTCGCACTTCGGCACGATTGTAGGCTATGCGCTGATCTCCGCCACAGTGGGCATGATCTTGCGCGCCATTGCCGAACGCGGCATCATCGGCCGCATCGTCTCATCGTTGTTTGGGATGGCCTGGAACATCATCACCTATCTGGCGGTGCCGGTGCTGGTGATCGAAAACGTCGGACCGATCGAAGCGGTGAAACGCAGCGGCGCGCTGCTGAAAAAAACGTGGGGCGAACAGATCGCCGGCAACTTCGGCATGGGCGCAGTGTTCGGGTTGATCTTCCTGGCGCTGATGCTGTTATTCGTGCCGGTAATCATCGCCGTCGCGTCAACGCAATCGGCGGGCCTGATCATCTTCGTCATCGTGGCCTATGTGTTGCTGATGATCGGCCTGGGCCTGTTCAGTTCGGCGTTGGGCGGCATCTATACGGCGGCGGTCTATCAGTACGCCACCACCGGCGAGGCGGGCGAGTTCTTTGACGCGAATCTGGTGCAGAATGCGTTTCGCACGAAGTAAAGGACAAAACCCAGGCAGAGCGGGCTCCCACGCCCGCGTACCCGGCGGCGTGGGAGCCGCCTCCGCTAATTTACAGGTAACGAGTGACGAGTGAAAAACGAGGAGTGGGCGTCCCCAGACGCGGGTGGTTCATACATTTGGGGACGCTCATTCCTCAACCAGGGGAGAAATGAATGACCACCGATGATCTGGCGACCGTTCAACGCGCCATCGATGCGGGCAACGCGCAGTGGCGCACCGCCTTCAAAACTCAAGACGCCGAATTGTTAGCGAACATCTTCATCGCCGATGGCGCACTGCTGCGACTGAACGGCGATGTGGTGCGCGGGCGTGAGGCGATTCGCGAACGGATGGGCGGT
>JACRBO010000150.1 GCA_016219235.1 Chloroflexota bacterium | reverse complement strand
GGTCAGCGCGTGATCACGATCAACATCCCGTACACCTACCCGCCGCGCCCGATCAATGGGATCATGATCGGCGGGCCGTTCGCGCCCGCTTTGACGCGCGACGTCGTTTATCCGCCGGAGTACTTTGACACGCTCAAAGACATCGCGCCCGATTATTTTGTCATCGCCGATTACGATGCGCGCGCTGCCGATCCGTTGAGTTCGTTTGCGGCGAAGTTGCGGCGTGAGGTGGAACTACGCGAGCAGGTCAGCCTGGCGTTGATGCAGCGTGAGGCGTGGGATGTGTTCGTCGTCGTCGTGATGGCGACCGATGAAGTGCAGCACTCGTTCTGGCATTGCATGGAGGCGGCCGACGGCGACCCGCTGGTCAAGTATCGCGACGTGATTCGCGGCATCTATCGGCGCTGCGACGAGTTGGTGGGCAAGTTGCTGGCGGCGCTGCCGCAAGACGGGCGCGCAACCGACGTGATCATCCTGTCCGACCACGGCGCGGGCCGCTTCGAGTGGATGGTCAATCTGAATCAATGGCTGGCCCAACAGGGTCTGCTGCACTTTAACACGCAGCAAGTGAATCCGCTCAAGCGCTTGCGCACGACGATAACACAGCGGGCGGCGCATTTTTATCGGCACGCGGTGCCGGGCCAGACACGGGCGACGATTCGCAACTGGCTGGGCGCGCAGCGGTTTGGCAAAGTGCAGGCCGAATTTCGATCGACACTGGCGACCTCGACGATCGATTGGGCTCAGACGCAAGTCTATGCGCTGGGCGCGGGCGGAAATTTCTACATCAATTTGCAGGGCCGTGAGCCGAACGGTATCGTCAGACCGGAAGACTATGAAACCGTGCGCCAGCGCGTCATCGACGGCTTGATGATGTTGCGCGCGCCGGACGCCGGCCAACCGATGGTGGCGAAAGCTTATCGGCGTGAAGAGATCTATCACGGCGCAAAACTGGACTTCGCTCCCGATGTGATCGTGCAGTGGGCAAATTATGCGTACTGGGGACGCGGCTCATACGGTAATCAAAAACCGGTGTTTGAACCGGCGCGCGCGTTTGACTTTAGCGATCAACCGTTGATGGGCTCGCACCGGCCGGAGGGGATTTTGATCGCGCACGGGCCGCACATTCGATCGGGGGTGGCGGTCTCGAACGCCCGATTGATCGATCTGGCCCCGACGATCTTCCGGCTGTTGGGCTTCGCGCCGCCCGCCGAGATGGATGGCCGCGTGTTGAGTGAGGCGCTAATCGAGACGGCGGGCGAGACGACGGATACCACGGCTGTTGCGCCGGTACTTGATCCGCTGGAATACACGCCCGAAGAGGCCGAACTGATTTCCGATCATCTGCGGGCGCTGGGCTATTTGTAAGGAGAAGTTGAGCAGTGGGTGAGACAGGTTCACGGGTATTGATCATCGGGTTGGACGCGGCGACGTTCGATCTGATCGAGCCGTGGGTGGCGCAGGGCGACCTGCCGAACCTGGCGCGGTTGATGAAGGACGGCGCGCACGGGCGATTGGCGTCGACGCTGCAACCGGCGACCGCCCCGGCGTGGGTGTCATTCATGACGGGCATGAACCAGGGGCAGCACGGGCTGTATGACTTCGTGCGGCGGCGCGCGGACAGTTACAGTCTGGAAGTGACCAACGGTTCACACGTGGCCGCGCCGTTGATGTTTGAGACGTTGAGCCGCCTGGGTCAGCGCGTGATCACGATCAACATCCCGTACACCTACCCGCCGCGCCCGATCAATGGGATCATGATCGGCGGGCCGTTCGCGCCCGCTTTGACGCGCGACGTCGTTTATCCGCCGGAATACTTTGACACGCTCAAAGAGATCGCGCCCGACTATTTCATCACACCGCACTTTGATGGACAGACCGCGGATCCGTTGGGCGATTTTGCGGCGAAGTTGCGGCGTGAGGTGGAACTGCGCGAGCAGGTCAGCCTGGCGTTGATGCAGCGTGAGCCGTGGGACGTGTTCGCCGTCGTCGTGATGGCGACCGATGAAGTGCAGCACTCGTTCTGGCATTGCATGGAAGCCGCCGATGGCGATCCGCTGGTCAAATATCGCGACG
>JACRBO010000012.1 GCA_016219235.1 Chloroflexota bacterium | reverse complement strand
TTGGTCAGGATGTCGGCATAGGCGCGATCGACCTCGGCAGATGAGTCGCAGGGGAAGGCCAGTTCGAACCGGTGGCCGCGCGGCGCTTCGGCATATGAGGCATGACCGCTGGCGTCCAACAGAATCGCGCGGGCGCACACGGCAAAGCGCACGCCGTCGCTCTCAAACTCGACGTAGCCGCCCATGTCCTGTTTGATGGTGAAGCCCAGCGCATCGTGATAGAACGCGGCCAGGCGCGGCACGTCGTCGGTGAGGATGGTGATGAGCGAAATGTGATTGAGCATGGCTGACTCCTTGCGCTTAGCTGGCGCGGATGAAGTGCGGCATCTCGACCGGAATCTCCAGCGAGAGTTCGATCAGACCGCGATATTCGCCTTGTTCGTACCACGGCGATTGGTAGATCAACTTGTGGACGCCGTTCTTCTCGATGGTATACACATTGGCTTGCCGCATGTCGATCAAGTGCTGAAGTTTGGACCGGGCGGGTTCGGGATGACAATCGAGCAGCTGTATCCCGATCAATTCCGCGCCGCCCTGCGACTCGAAAGTCTTGATGGCTTTGTCGTTCATCTCCAGGATGATGCCGTCGGCTTCACACACCGTAATCGAACCGGGAAATTCTTTTACCCAGGCATGGTCGATCATAGTTTTTCCTCAAGAGATTTTTGCAACACTGAATCGTTCAGGCGTGTCATTCCGCCTGGCGCGTCGCTCGACCTTTGGCCAGGACATGGCGTGAACGAGCCGTTCTGCGGCGAGTGAAGAATCTCACATCTCACCAACCGAGCGGACGCAGTGGGATCACTCAATCGTCCCACATAGTTATCATTGATGGGTTGATGGTAGTAATCGTGATCCTGAAGGATTGCGTTTGTCCGCTGAAAATCTGCACGCAAGCCGTTGGTCTGTAGTACCACCCGCCGGGCTTTGCAAAAATTAGCGCGACCGTGTTGGGGCATTGGTGCCACTCTTTATCCGGGTTGACTGATTGCCAGCCCTGGCTTGTAAACCAGCTTGTAAGGTAAGTGCGCACGGCCTCGCGATCGATCTGATCACATTCGGTGGTTGCATCCGCGCAGATAACCTGTTCGCCGACCCACTCCGAAAACCGATTCCAGTCAGATGGCCGCTCGAATCGCGTTGCCAGCGTGTTCCAAGTTGCCGTGCCTATCGGGGCAGGAATGTCCAGGACGATAAATTGAGGTGTCTCCTGATTCACATAGACGCTGGCTACACAGGCCAGTGGACATGACACGCATACTCCCAGTACCAGCAGGACGATCAATCGTTTGCGGCGTGATCGCGGGTCTTTCGGCATGGGTCACACAATCACCGGCTCTTGATATACACCGAAGACGTCACGGAAGACGTCCGTGATCTCCTGCAACGTCGCATACGCCTTCACCGCGTCGAGGATGAAGGGCATGGTGTTGGCCGTGCCTTTGGCTGCCTCGCGCAGTGCATTCAGTGTCACGCCGACGCGCTCATTGTCGCGAGTCTGGCGCAGTTCAGCCAGTCGCGCATTCTGCTTGCGTTCGCCGTCGGGATCCATCTGCAAGATCGGAATCGCGATCGGTTCGTTCATCAGATATTCGTTGACGCCGACGATGATCCGTTTTTGCAGATCGATCTCGCGCTGATAACGAAACGCCGATTCGGCGATTTCTGTCTGGAAGTAGCCCGCCTCGATCGCCTTGATCACGCCCCCGAAGTGGTTGATTTGCTTGAAGATGTCGTAAGTGCGCTTCTCCATTTCGGTCGTCAGCCACTCGACGTAGAACGAGCCGCCCAAGGGATCGATGGTGTTGGCGACGCCGGTCTCGTGCGCGATGACTTGCTGCGTGCGCAAGGCCACATTCACGGCTTTTTCGCTGGGCAAAGCGAGCGCCTCATCCATGCTGTTGGTGTGCAGGCTTTGCGTGCCGCCCATCACGGCGGCCAATGCCTGAATCGCCACACGCGCGATGTTGACTTCGGGTTGTTGAGCCGTTAAGGTCACGCCCGCCGTCTGCGTGTGGAAGCGCAAGATCCACGAACGCGGCTGCTGCGCGCCGAACGTCTCTTTCATCTCACGTGCCCAGATGCGGCGGGCGGCGCGATACTTGGCGATTTCCTCGAAGAAATCGTTGTGCGCGTTGAAGAAGAAACTGAGACGCGGAGCGAAGTCGTCGATGTTGAGGCCGCGCTGCAAACCCCAGCGCACGTACTCCAGCCCGTCGGCCAGTGTGAAGGCCAGCTCTTGCGCGGCAGTCGATCCCGCCTCGCGAATGTGATAGCCGCTGATGCTGATCGGATTCCACTTAGGCAAATGCATCGCCCCAAACTCGATCGTGTCGGTGACCAGCCGCATCGACGGCGCAGGCGGGAAGATAAATTCCTTCTGCGCGATGTATTCCTTCAGGATGTCGTTCTGGAGCGTGCCGCCGAGTTTCGCCATCGGCACACCCTGTTTTTCAGCCGCGGCGATGTACATCGCCCAGATGATGGCGGCGGGCGAGTTGATGGTCATGCTGGTCGTGATCTGATCGGTGGGGATACCGTCGAGCAGCACCTCCATGTCTTTGAGGCTGGAGATCGCCACGCCGCACTTGCCAAATTCGCCCGCACTTTCGGGCGCGTCCGTATCGTACCCGTACAGCGTCGGCAAATCGAAGGCGATGGATAAGCCGGTTTGCCCGTGCTCAAGCAAATATTTGAAACGCGCATTCGTTTCCTCGGCTGAGCCGAAGCCCGCGAACATGCGCATCGTCCACAACTTGCTGCGGTACAACGTGGGATGCACGCCGCGCGTGAAGGGCGCTTCGCCCGGAAAACCGAGGTCAGCGTTGTAATCGAAATCGGGAATATCGAGCGGCGTATAGAGGCGTGCCACGGGTTCGCTGGAGGCGGTGATGAATTCGTCGGCGCGTTCGGGCAGATTGCCGATCGAGTTGTGGAGCGTGGTCTCTTCCCACTTGTCTCGCGCTTGCGCGATTTCGCTCAACTTGCCTTGATCGAACATGCGGCCTCCTCTGAAAATAAACTTCTACCGCGAAGACACGAAGGCGCGAAGAAAGCTTCGGCGCCCTGACGCCCTGGCGGTTTGTGTTTTCATGCCACTACGGGTGCTCAGTCAAGCGCACGAACAACTCTCTTGTCGTTCAAGAAAGCAAAAAGTGAAGACTGCAAACCGCACCCTACTTTCCATGCAAGCTACGCGCAAATGTTTCTTCGTCTGCTAAGTTGGCTTGCTTGAGCATCTTGCGAAACAACGGGCGGGGTATATCGCGGCGGTGTTGATGGCTCAGCGTAACGCGCCAGATCAGCCGGCCTTCGATCTTGCGCCATGTTTCGTGATCGCGTTGTCGTACTAACTCAAAGCCAAGTCGTTCGAGGACTTTGCGGAAATCGTTGTAGGTGTAGGTCGCCATCAGTCCGTCCAGCTGTTTCCGATCACGAAGAGCTGGCGTACAGCCTGGCGGGCCGATTGATTGGTCGCCTCGGTGGTGAGACGCGCAATCGCCAGGACAAAAAGCAAATGGCTGACACGGTTGGCGCTGTTCACGTACAGGTCAAAGTCGGCCAGATACTCGGTCGCGTATTCGATCGCCAACTGCGCCAAATCATCAAGGGCTGACTCAAGTGTGTCCGCAGCCGTAGTGAGATCCAGCTCCGGGCAATGAACGCTCCATTGCTTGTCCGCGTATAGCTGCTGAACTGTAAGCGGCAGATCGAGATTCGCAATGGGCAGAACGGCGATTGGCTCACGCGAGCCTGTTTCACTTACCTGGTACGTTACCTGAGCCTCACGTGCTTTTTTCTCTGGCATGGTCTCACTTCCCATTGATTCAATCACATTCTTCAGCTCTTTCGACTTCAACCGGCTACTTTGCAGGTTCCGCAGCTCCAGCCGGGCCGTTGAGAGTGATAAGTCGAGGCGAGCGCACGTGATAAACTTCGTCGATCTCAGGTGTGACCTGTTTGATCAACACCGGCGCATCGCGATAGTGATCTTCAATTCGCAGGACAAGCGCCAACTGATTGACATCGTGGTCGATGACCTGGCCGCCATAAACCGCCACAAACTCCCCCGCGTAGTTCAGCAACAGGTCGCTGTGCATGGCCTGAAAAGCGGCTGATTCGCGTTGGAGGGCGCGGCCAATCTCGTCGCGCAAGAATTGACGAATGGCCTGCTCGGCCAGTTCCTCGGCGGTTACGCCGCTGGCTTCAGCCAGCCGGCGCAGTTGGTGGGTCGCGCTTTCGCTGAGTGTCACTCCCGTGGTCATGGCAATCTCCCTGGCAATAGCAACGCGTCTGTCACAATTATACCGCAGGCTTCTCACATACCGTATAATTTCCGACAACGATTTGGGGGTGATAGTGTGCTGCTGCGCAAAATTTGGGCTTTTGTCCGGTTGACGCGCCCGCTGTTTTTGTTCGGCGGCGTCGTGTTGAATTTGCTGGGCCTCACCGTCGCCGCGTCGCACGGCTATGCACTCGATGCGGGTCGCGCCGTGCTGGGCCAGGTATTGATCACATCGATTCAACTGTTGGCGCATTACAGCAACGAATACTTCGACTTTGAAGTCGATCGATTGATTGGCAATCGTCGCACCTGGTTTTCAGGCGGCAGCGGCGTGCTGGCTGCCGGTGAACTCGATCGGGCGGTGGCGCGACAGGCGATGATCGTTTGCGCGGTAGTTGCTGTAGGCGTGATCGGATTGGCGGGCCTTCAAAGGCCGATCGTGGTACTTATCGGAACGATCAGCCTGGCTGGCGCGTATTTCTACTCGGCGCCGCCATTCGCGCTGATGGGCAGGGGCTGGGGCGAACTATCGACGGCGCTGCTGACCGGCCTGTTCGTGCCCATGACGGGGTATGCG
>JACRBO010000161.1 GCA_016219235.1 Chloroflexota bacterium | reverse complement strand
GGCTACGCCATGGCCAACTGCCCCGACGATGTGCCGTGGCAGCGAGTGGTCAATGCCGAAGGCAAGCTTTCAGTGCGCGGCGGCGATGGTCCCAGCAAACAACGGATGCGCCTCGAGGCCGAAGGCATCGTGTTCGATCAACGCGGCCGCATCGATTTGAAAAAGTATCGTTGGGCGGGGCCGGGCGGCGAGTTCGCGCGCGATGAGATCGCGGGTGATGAGCCAGAGCAGTTGGGGTTGTTCTGACAAATACTCTGACAGGATGACAGGATGAAGAGATGACAAGATGATCTGTTTATGGAAGTCATCTTGTCACCTTGTCATCAGGTCATCTTGTCAGTGAAACCTACAGGAAACACCGTGCCTCACGAAATCGTCGGCAACCTCCATATGCACACGCCGTATTCAGACGGCGCAGCCTATCACGCTGAAATTGCCCAGGCGGCGGCCAGCGCTGGCCTGGATTTCATTGCCGTTACCGATCACAATCTGTGGGTGAAAGGCCCGGAAGGCTATCACGACGGCGTGCTGATGCTGGTGGGCGAAGAAGTCCACAACGCGCGACGCTGGCCGCAGGTCAATCATTTGCTCGTCTATGGCGCGGAAGCCGAAATGAGCCAGTGCGCGGCCGATCCGCAGCGGTTGATCGAGGCGGTGCGCGAGCACGGCGGATTGGCCTTCATCGCGCATCCTTATGACTATGCGGTGAAATTTCTCCACGAACCCGGCATTGCGTGGGTGGATTGGGAGGTGGACGATTATCACGGGCTTGAAATCTGGAACTACATGTCCGAGTTCAAGACACGCCTGCCCAACAAGTTGATGGCATTGTGGTATGCCCATAAACCCCATCTGGCGATTCGCGGCCCGTTCCGGGCCACGTTGAATGCGTGGGATCAACTGCTGGCTTCGGGGCGGCGCGTGGCGGGCATCGGCAATGCGGATGCACACGCATTTCCGCAAACGGTAGGACCGTTCAAGTTCACGGTGTTTCCCTACGAATATTTATTTCGCTGCGTGAATACTCATCTCGTGCTGGACGCCGGCCTGACGGGCAACGTCGATCGCGATAAGGCCGCGATTTTTGAGGCGCTGGCGCTGGGGCACGGCTGGGTGGGCTACGATCTGCTCGGCTCGACGCGCGGCTTCCGCTTTGCGGCGCGCAGCGCATCCGAGCACGCTGAGATTGGCCATGAGATTCGGCGGGTGGGTGCGGTGAATTTTGAAGTGGAAACACCGCTGCCCGCGACGATTCAGGTGGTGAAGGCGGGGCGCGGCCCGATTGCGCGGACGAAGGGCCGGGGCATGCGCTTTACGTCGGTTGAGGCGGGCGCGTATCGCGTGGAAGCGTACCGCAAGGGGCGCGGCTGGATTTTTAGCAATCCGATCTATGTGTTGTGAGAGGCGATCATGCCGGAGTTCGAACTTTCAAAGCACACCCGCGACATGTTAATTGAGCGTGAAATCCCGGAGGAGTGGTTATGGCGTGTCATTGAGAATCCCGATAAACGGCGACGGGGGTCTGACGGTAATCTCCATTTCACGAAGCGAATTCGCGAACGGGAGGGGTGGGTGTTGCGTGTAGTGGTGAACAGTGATGTGTTGCCCAACCGGATTGTCACGGTGTTCTTTGATCGACGCCTCAGCGAATGAAGGGAGTTTTATGCGATTAAAAATCGATCACGAAAGCGACGCGTTATATTTTCGTTTGGACGAGTCTCAAATCGTTGAGTCCGAAGAAGTTCAACCGGGAGTTATTTTGGACTTCGACGCGGCAGGCAACGTCGTGGGTTTGGAAATGCTGGCGATCAGCAAACGTCTAACGCCAGAGAAGCTGCGCGTGCTTCAATTTGAGACCGTCTGATGGCTGACGAAGGCCTATCTCCGGACATTGCTCCGCTCGAAACTGGACGAATCTACCCTATATCGACGCCTTACGATCTGTCTGGCACTGGGCGACAGTTGATGGACGCGTTGGCGGAAGCCGATGAATCATGTTGATTGCCATTACTCGCGACATCAGCCCTAATTTCAATCAGTGCGAGTTGACGCATCTCGATCGCGCGCCGATCGATGTGGCGTTGGCGCAGCGGCAGCATCATCAGTATCAGGCCGCGCTGTGCGCGTTGGGCTGCGAAGTCATCGCGCTGCCCGCCGAACCCGATCTGCCTGATTCGGTGTTCGTCGAAGATGTGGCGATTGTGCTGGATGAGGTCGCCATCATCACGCGGCCGGGCGCGGACTCGCGCAAGCCGGAAGCCCGATTGATCGCGGAGGCGTTGAAGCCTTATCGGGAACTGAGGTACATCGGTGCGCCGGGCACGGTCGATGGCGGCGATGTTTTGCGCGTAGGCAAGACGCTATACGTAGGACTGTCCAGTCGAAGCAATCAAGCTGCAATCGATCAGATGCAGCTGCATCTCGCGTCGTTTGGCTACTCGGTGCAGGGTGTTCAGGTGACGGGCTGTTTGCACTTGAAATCAGCCGTGACACAGGTCGCAGTTGACACATTGTTGATCAATCCACAATGGGTTGATGCGGCTTATTTCAAAGGCCTTCGTTTGATCGAAGTTGATCCGGGCGAACCGGGGGCCGCGAATGCGGTCTGGGCCGATCGGGCTGATCGGGCCGATCAGAATGATGGGGGCGTGATCTATCCGTCGAATTATCCGAAGACGCAGCGGCGTCTGATCGAACATGGCGTGCCTTTGATCGTTGTTGATTCCTCCGAAGTCCAGAAGGCCGAAGGCGCGGTGACGTGTTGCAGCCTGATCTTCCAGAAGTCTGGTAAAATGTAACCCCGTGTAATGGTTACGCCTCGAATTTCCATTCGCAACTTTAACTCCTTAGGAGGCAACATGAGCAACATCGAGCAACTGTTAGGCGACAAGGCCGAATACCTGTTGGGCTTCAATACACCGAAGATCGCCAAAGAAAGCCTGCACCTGCCGGGACCGGACTGGGTCGATCGGATGTTCATCAATTCCGATCGCAACAATCGCGTGCTGGGTAATCTGGCGTGGATGTACGCCCATGGCCGGCTGGCCCATACCGGTTACCTGTCGATCCTGCCGGTCGATCAGGGCATCGAACACAGCGGCGGCGCGTCGTTCGCCAAGAACCCCGCGTATTTCGACCCCGAAAACATTGTGAAGTTGGCGATTGAGGGCGGCTGCAATGCGGTCGCGTCGACGTTCGGCGTGCTGGGTATCGTGGCGCGCAAGTACGCGCACCAGATTCCGTTCATGGTGAAGATCAATCACAATGAGCTGCTGACTTACCCGAACAAAGCCGACGAGATCATGTTCGGCACGATCAAGCAAGCGGCTGACATGGGCGCGGCGGCGGTGGGCGCGACGATCTACTTTGGTGCGCCGGAAAGCGGCCGGCAGATCGTGGAAGTGTCACAAGCGTTTGCGTTGGCGCACGAGTACGGTCTGGCGACCGTGTTGTGGTGCTATCTGCGCAACAACGCCTTCAAAGTCAAGAACGCCGACGGCACCTCGACCGATTATCACGTCTCATCGGACTTGACGGGGCAGGGCAATCACTTGGGCGCGACGATCCAGGCCGACATTATCAAGCAGAAATTGCCCGAGAATAACGGCGGTTTCAAGGCTTTGAACATGGGCGGCTCGAGCTATGGCAAGCTGGACGAGCGCATGTACACCGAGTTGAACAGCGACCACCCGATCGACCTGACGCGCTATCAGATCGCCAACAACTACATGGGCCGCATCGGCCTGATCAACAGCGGCGGCGCGTCGGGCAAGAATGACATCGGCGAAGCGGCGGCGACGGCCGTCGTCAACAAGCGCGCGGGCGGCATGGGCCTGATCTCTGGGCGCAAGGCCTTCCAGAAGCCGATGGCCGACGGCGTGGCGCTGTTGAACGCCATTCAGGATGTGTATCTGGACGCCAGCGTGGCGATTGCGTAAGAATCTTCGGACACAGATAAATACAGCTTGCACAGATTCTCCTGAATATCTGTGGTCATCTGCGAAATCTGTGTCCAACTCTGTCAGTCAGTAGTGAAGTGCCTCGTCGATTGCGAAATTGACGGGGCGCTTTCGCAAGTTGTAGGTGGCAGGCATGTTCAAGATCGGCGACTTCTCACAACTGGGGCAGGTGTCTATTCGGACGCTGCGGCTGTACGACGAGTTGGGTTTGCTGCGGCCCGCGCAGATCGACAAGTTCACGGGCTATCGCTTCTACGCGCTTGAGCAATTGCCACGCCTTAATCGCATTCTCGCGCTGAAAGACCTGGGTTTATCGTTGGAGCAGATCGGCGATTTGCTCAAGCGCGATCTGCCCGCCGAGCAACTGCGCGGCATGTTGATGTTGAAGCAGGCCGAGATCAATACGCAGATGCAGGAGATGCAGGCGCAGATGCGGCGCGTGGCCGCGCGTCTCAACCAGATCGAACGTGAAAGCGCATCGCCGCAATACGAGGTCGTGATCAAAGCCGTCGAGGCGCAGTCGATCCTATCGGCGCGCGGGGTGGTGCCCACGCTAAGTGACATGGTCGGCGTCCGCTGTCACTTGTACGAAGACATCTATCGTTGGCTAAACGATCATGCCGTCCGCGCCCTCGAACCGGAAATGGCGATCTATCACAACTCCGAATACGTTGAACAGGACATTGACATGGAGGCGGCTATCCCGATCGATTCGGCGGCGACCGATTGGCCTGACAACGGGCGCGTCATCGTGCGCGAACTGCCGGCCGTCGAAACGATGGCGACGGTCATTCATCGCGGCGATATGTGGGATGTGGGCCAGGCGATGGCGGCGTTGTACACGTGGATCGGGCAACACGGCTACGCCTCGAACGGCCCGTACCGCGAATTGCATTTGTTCTGGCGCGAACTGGAAGTTGAAACGGCGCAATTTGCCGACATCACGGTTGAGATGCAGGTGCCGATCGTACCGCTGTAGTCCTGCGCCAGCGTGTAGACCTGTCAGGTTTTCAAAACCTGACAGGTCTTTTTTTGCCCCTTGACTCTCTCCCTGCGAGAGGGTGTACAAGTAGCGTAGAAACTCAACTGGAGACGAGACAATGGCTGACCAAGAGTTGCACGTTATTTTTGGAACGGGTCCGGTGGGGCAGGCGACAGCGCGCGAGTTGGTGAAGCGCGGTAAAGTGGTGAAGATGATCAATCGCAGCGGGAAGCAGCCAGCCGGTGTGCCCGATAGTGTCACAGTAGTTGCGGGTGATGTCTTCGACGCAGCGCTGGCGAAGGAAGTGGCGACCGGTGCGACGCACGTTTATCAGTGCACGAATCCCGCGTATCACGAATGGGTGGAGCAGTTCCCGACGCTGCAAGCCAATACATTGGAAGCGGCGGCTGTGGTCAGTGCGAAGTACATCGTGATGGACAACGTCTATTTGTACGGTGACACAAATGGCCAACTGATTCGCGAGGACATGCCCTACAACGCGCACAACAAGAAAGGCAGTCTCCGCGCGCGGATGGCGAAGGACGTGCTGGCTGCGCATGAATCCGGCAAAGTGCGCGCGACGATTGCGCGGGCGTCAGACTTCTACGGGCCGGGTGTACGGGAATCGGCGGCGGGTGAGCGCGTCTTTGGGTTTGCGCTGCAGGGCAAGGCCGCCAGCGTGGCGGGCAACCTGGATGCGAAGCATTCGTTTACCTATATCGACGATGTCGGCAAGGCGTTGGTGATCCTGGGCGAATGCGATGAGGCATTAGGCAAGGCGTGGCATGTGCCCAATGCCCCGGTCACGACGACCCGGCACTTCATCAAACTGATCTTTGAGGAATTGGGGCAGCCCGCGAAAATGAACTCGATGGGCAAGTTGATGTTGTCGATCGGCGGGTTGTTCGTGCCGGCGGCGCGCGAGATGGTCGAGATGCTGTATGAGTTCGAGCAGGATTTTGTCGTGGACGGCAGCCTGTTCATCAGGACGTTCGGCCTCAAAGCCACACCCTATCACGAAGGTATCAAAGCGACGGTGGCGTGGTATAAGGCCAACTCCAAACACGCGAGGGCATAGTGGCGCATCGGTGGCGGCAGCGCCGCGAGCGTGGTACAACTGCTGAAGAGTTTCACTCTTGATCAATCGAGGCTGAGATGAGTAATGAGATGCAGAACAAAGTAGTGATGGTAACTGGCGCGACCAACGGCATCGGGCTGGAGGCGGCTAAGATGTTGGCTGCGAAGGACGCAACGATTGTCGGGGTGGGGCGCAATCCGCAGAAGTGTGCGGATGCGGCGAATCAGATCAAAGCGGCGACGAGCAATACCAAAGTCGAATTTCTGGTAGCGGATTTGTCGCGCCAGGCAGAAGTGCGGCGCGTGGCTGACGAGTTCAAGCGCCAGTACGATCGGCTGGACGTGCTGCTCAACAATGCGGGCGCGTACTTTGCCAATCGCGAGACGAACGCCGACGGGCAAGAGATGACGTGGGCGTTGAATCATCTGAATTACTTTGTGTTGATGGATCAACTATTGGACGTGCTGACAGCGAGTGGCGCTGCGCGCATCGTCAACGTGTCGTCGGACGCACATCGCCCTATTCGGGGCATTCGTTTTGAGGACGTTGAATTAAGAACGGGCTACAACAGCTGGCTGGCCTACGGCCAATCGAAGTTGGCGAATGTGATGTTTACCTACGAACTGGCACGACGACTAGAAGGAACGAAAGTGACTGCCAATGTGCTGCATCCCGGCTTTGTGGCGACGGGCTTTGGTCTTAATAACGGCGGGCTGATCAACTTCGGTATGAAAGTGATTCAGAAGATCGGCGCCAAGCGACCAGAGCAGGGTGCAGCGACGAGCGTATATCTGGCTTCGTCACCGGAAGTTGATGGTGTCAGCGGTCGGTACTTTGCCGACAGCAAGGCGGCGAAATCAAATGCAGCGTCGTATGATGTGGCGGCGCAGAAACGATTGTGGGAGTTGAGCGAGCAGTATGTGACGACGAAGGTCGCGGCGTAACGCGGCAAGATTCTGGTAAATCCCACGGCCCGATCGAGTCTCTGCCGGAGCGGGCCGCGCTGTTTAGCCCAGCCTCTCCTTGAAAAAGCAACGTACGTATCACTCATGCAGGCTGTCCAACTGGGTTGATATTGATGCTGGCTGCTGCGATGGTTGGAGATCAGCGCTGCCAATGGCCGGGTCCAACGTTGACCACACGGCGCTCAGCGCTTGTTCCAGCCGCTGCCGCCTGGCCTCTTTGGGCTTGCCGATGAAGTAATCGTACAGCCCCAGAAAGCCGGGCAGGCAGGCCGCCACGACGAGCAAGGCCAACAACCGCAGCCAGTCGACATCGACGACTATGGCCAACAACAAACCCAGACTGGCAACGGCTGTCAGGCGCAGCGCGAAATATAGATCCTGGCGGCGCTCCAGCCAGAGTTGATCGATCTCGGAGAGCAAGTCTAGAATCTCGGCGCGAGCGTGAGCACTCGTCAAACTGCCCGGCCACGATGCTTCGACTTCAAGTTTACGCAGCGCCTCAACCACGGGCGACAGCGAAATGACCTCGCCGGATTGCCGTATCACCAGTTCAGCGCCGCAGTGACTACAGGCCAGAATGGGTCGCTGGCCGGGAACCCTGATGGTTTCACTGCAAGCTGGGCAAACAAGTTCGATCCACTGGGCCATAGTCTCCCCCGTCGACGTACGTGCCGCTATCAAGCACTGCCTGCTCCCCGCGTAGTGTATGCCGAATGACCGAATTCGTCAATCGCCGCGCCCTCCTTCCCGGAAAATCTACCGCGATGTGCGGTATAATTCTCAAATGCTTACTCATCGACTGCGTACGATGCCCCTGCGATTTTTCTTGTGTGTGTGGCTGCTAGCCAGTGTGTTGTCGGCGTGTGCGGCCCCGACGGCCACGCCGCGCTCGATTGCGCCCACTTCAACCGTGCGGCCATTCCCCGACTTCGGGCCGACGCGCACGGTCACGCCCACGCGCACACCGCGCCCGACCGCTACCGATCTGTTTCCGGCGACGATTGGCGTGGCGGAAGTGCTGAGCGAACCGACGGCGATACCGACAACGCGAGCGGCGGCCGTCAACCAACCGATCGGATCGGCGGCCACCCGACGGCCCGGCAGCCCGTCGGGAGTGATCGCGCGCGATCGCACGATCGCGCGATCGGCTGCGCCCGCGATCTTGAATCAAGCGTTGATCGAGGCGGGTGTGCGTAAACCCAATGTCTATTGGTTTACGTTCGATGCGGGTGATCGCGAAGTCGCGTTGATGATCCAGTATGACAGCCCGCTGCGCTGGCAGCCCGGTTACCTGGATATGTTCCGGGCCGCGCAGCGCGTGATCGGCCGTTATTTCCTGGCAATCGATCCGCCTATTTACAGTGCCTTCGTGGCGGGTGTGAATATGACGGGCAACACCGACATCACGGCGCGGCTGCGACGATCTTCGGCCGAGAAGTTGGCGCGCGGCGACATTGGCGAGGAAGACTTTGTCAACAACTACTTTGAATACGTGAATGTGGTCATGACGTGCAGCCCCGACGGCTGCCTGGCCAAGATGGCGACGCCGTTCCCCACGTTTAACTTTCCGTTCCCGTTCTGGACGCCTACCCCGGCCGGTCAGTCATAGCGAATCCGTCAGAATTCAGTCGCACGCATTCTGATGGTTCACCTTCGAGGGATAATGACTCAAAGATTTGAATTGGTATCCGATTTTCAACCGATGGGCGATCAGCCCCAGGCTATCGAAGAATTGGTGGACGGCCTGAAGCGCGGCGATCGGTTTCAGACGCTGCTGGGCGCGACGGGCACGGGCAAGACCTACACCATCGCCCAGGTGATTCAGCGCACGCAGAAGCCCACGCTCATCATGGCGCACAACAAGACGCTGGCGGCGCAGTTGTATTCGGAGTTCAAAGAATTCTTTCCGAAGAATGCGGTCAACTACTTTGTGTCGTATTACGACTACTACCAACCCGAAGCCTACATCGCGCGGACGGACACCTTCATCGAGAAGGATACCGCGATCAACGAGGAACTCGATCGGCTGCGGTTGGCCGCCACGTCGTCGTTGTTCTCGCGCCGCGATGTCATCATCGTGGCATCGGTGTCGTGCATCTACGGCATCGGCAATCCGCAGGACTGGGGCAAGGTCGTCATCAAACTGACAACGGGCGAAACGCGCCGCCGTGATCTGCTGCTGCGGCATCTCGTTGATTTACAGTACGAGCGCAACGACATCGCGTTCGGGCGCGGCAAGTTTCGCGTGCGCGGCGATACGCTGGAAGTGCAGCCGGCTTATGCCGAGACGGCGTATCGCATTGAGTTCTGGGGCGACACGGTGGAGCGGCTTACCGAGATTCAACCCTTGACGGGCGAGATTCTGGCCGAACACGCGGGCGTGGAGATTTATCCGGCCAAGCAATTCATCACGTCGGAAGAGAAGATGCAACGCGCACAGGCTGAGATCGAGAGCGAGTTGGCTGAGCGGTTGGCGTTCTTCAAGGCCCACGATATGTTCCTTGAGGCGCAGCGCATCGAACAGCGCACCAAATACGATCTGGAAATGTTGCGCGAAGTGGGCTACTGTTCCGGCATCGAAAACTACTCGCGGCACTTCGACGGCCGAGCGGCGGGCGAACCCCCGTGGACGCTGGTCGATTATTTCCCCGATGATTTTCTGCTTGTGATGGACGAGAGCCACATGACACTGCCGCAGGTGCGCGGCATGCATCACGGCGATCGCAGCCGCAAGGAAGAGCTGGTCAAATATGGCTTCCGCTTGCCCAGCGCCATCGACAATCGCCCGCTGATGTTTGAAGAGTTCGAGCAGCGCATTCGCCAGGTGATCTTCACGACTGCGACGCCCGCCGCCTACGAACTGGAACACTCGCAGCAGATCGTGCAGCAGATCATCCGCCCGACGGGCCTGATTGATCCCGAAGTGGAGATCAAACCCGTAAAGGGCCAGGTGGATGACTTGATCGGGCAGATTCGGCGTCGCGTCGAGATTGGCGAGCGCGTGCTGGTGACGACGCTGACCAAGCGCATGGCCGAAGATTTGGCCGACTATCTAAAAGAACTCAACATCAAGGTGCATTATTTGCACAGCGAGGTGGAGACGTTCGAGCGCATCGAGATTCTGCGCGATCTGCGATTGGGCGCCTACGATGTGGTCGTCGGCATCAACCTCTTGCGTGAAGGGCTGGACCTGCCGGAAGTGTCGCTGGTGGCGATTCTGGATGCGGACAAGGAAGGCTTCCTGCGCAGCGACACTTCATTGATTCAGACCATCGGTCGTGCGGCCCGTCACTTGCACGGCAAGGTTATCATGTACGCGGACAAGATCACGGATTCGATGCGG
>JACRBO010000143.1 GCA_016219235.1 Chloroflexota bacterium | reverse complement strand
TTGCAAAGCGTAGCGCTGCTTCAACGGATCGCGCACAGCCGATTGATACAGGCTGTACCGATACTCGCGGCTGACCGCATCATAACGCGGATGAAATTCATCCGCTGCTTGTTCAAGTTCTGCGACTGCGATGCTGTCGGGCAGGACCGCATTCAATGCTCGTTGCAGATCGTCCAGGCCGTGCCGCCAATTCACATCGAAGGCCACGACCTGGCCGCTGGCATGCACTCCTGCGTCGGTACGGCCAGCCCCGGTAATGGTGGCCGCCTGCCCGATCGTCTTCAGCGCCCCTTCGAGTGTGCCCTGAATCGTCGGGCCGCGCTCGATCGACTGGCGCTGAAAGCCGTGATAGTCCGTGCCATCGTAGGCAATCACGGCTTTGATGCGCATGGCTGACTAGGCTTCGTCATCCACCAGTTCGATCTGAACGACGGGGGCAGCATCGCCCTTGCGCAGACCGATCTTGTAGGTGCGGGTGTATCCGCCCGGCCGGGTGGTGTACTTGGGTGCGATTTCGTCAAACAGCTTCTTGACGATTTCATTGCCATACAGATGACGGGCCGCTTGCCGCCGGGCGTTGACAACCTTGATCGGGTCGTTGGCCGCCAGGCTGTGCTTGGCCGACGTAATCAACTTCTCGGCCATGCCGCGAATGGCATCGGCTTTTGCTTCGGTCGTCCGGATCGCGCCGTGACGGAACAGATCAGAGACCAGACCGCGCCGCAGCGCCAGGCGCTGATCGGCGGTTCGACTTAGTTTTTTCCCTGCTACACGATGTCGCATGTCTAAACGTCCTCTCCGGCCCGACTATTCGTCGCCGGCGTCTTCTTCGGGCAGATTGGCAGTCGCCCCTAACGGCATGTCCTCCGGCTTCAGCAAGCCTTTGGCCACCAGCTTGTCCCGCAGTTCGGTCAGCGACTTCGCGCCGAAGTTGCGGATGGTGAGCATGGCTTCTTCGCCGCGGCCCAGCATCTCCAGCACTTCGCCGACGTTGGTGATGCCCGTGCGTTTCAACGAGTTGAACACGCGCACCGACAGGTCCAGCTGCTCGATCGGCGTTTCGTAGATTTCCTGCGGAATCGCCGAAGCGGCCTGCGTCACTTCTTCCATGCGGATTTCTTCAGTGACACCGGCGACCAGCGAGAAGTGCTGCATCAGGATGCGCGCCGACTGGCTGAGCGCTTCTTGCGGGCGCATCGTGCCGTCGGTCCAGATTTCCATGATCAACTTATCGTAGTTGGTCATCTGGCCCACGCGGGCGCGCTCGACGTCGTAGTTGCAGCGCTTGACCGGGCTGAAGATCGCATCGACGGGCAGTTCACCGATCGGGAGTCGGCCGCGCTCATCGGACGGGCTATAGCCGCGTCCCGGCTCGACGGTCATTTCCATTTCGAGCCGCGCTTTGTCGCTGTCGACCGTGAACAAATACAGGTCGGGATTGATAATGTCCACTTCCGGCGGGCACTGGATGTCGCCCGCAGTCACGGTGCCCTCACCGCGCACTTCGAGGCGCAGGCGCACCGGCTCTTCACTGTGCAGCTTGACGCGCAGTTGCTTGATTTGCAGGATGACGAGCGTCATGTCTTCGCGGACGTGTGGAATGTCCGAGAATTCATGATGCACGTCGCTGACCCGCACCGACGTCACTGCGGCGCCGGGCAGACTGCTCAACAGCACACGCCGCAGCGCATTGCCCAGCGTGACGCCGTAGCCGCGCTCCAGCGGGCCAATGATGTAGCGCCCGTAATTCTTCGATGTGGCATCAGTCTCGATTTTAGGCAAGACCATGCTTAAACTTGACAATGGAATCCTCCTCGTGCCACCGAACCATCAGGCCAACCGCTCGGTCGCTTTAGAGCGTTGGAGATTGGAAATTGGAGGTTGGAAACGACACCGCCGTCCAATTTCTAACTTCCAATCTCCAACATCCATATTATCGCGCGTAGTACTCAACGATGAGTTGTTCGTTCAGCGAGTGATCGATCTCGTCGCGTGACGGCTGATTGAGCACCTTGCCGCTGAGCTGCATGGAGTCGAAACTCAGCCACTTGGGCGGCACATACTCGCCCACTTCTTTGCCAACCGTCTTGAAGTACGACAGTTTCTGGCTGACCGGATGCACGCTGATCGCGTCGCCGGCTTTGCAGACGTAAGACGGGGCCGAAGTGCGGCGGCCGTTTACGTCGATGTGGCCGTGCGCCACCAACTGCCGCGCCTGAGCGCGGGACGTGGCCAGGCCCAGCCGGAACACGACGTTGTCCAGTCGCGATTCAAGAATCGATAACAGCATCGCGCCGGTGACGCCCTTGCTGCGCAACGCGATCTGATAATAGCGCCGGAACTGCGCTTCCAGCACACCGTAAATGCGGCGCGCCTTCTGCTTCTCACGCAGCTGATTCAAATAGTCTGTGGACCGTCCGCGCTTGAATTGACCGGTCTTCCCGTGCTGACCGGGGGCATAACCGCGGCGCTCAATCGCACACTTCGGCGACAAGCAGCGCGCGCCCTTCAAGAAAAGTTTCTCACCTTCGCGGCGGCACAGTTTACACACGGGTCCAATCGTACGTGCCATGCGTCCTCCTGTGATCGCTAGTAGACAAGGAAACAAGTAGATCAGGAAACAAGTGCAGGCAATTCCTTGTCTACTTGCCTACTTGTTTACTCTGCCCGTATTACACGCGGCGCTTTTTCGGCGGCCGGCAACCGTTATGCGGAATCGGCGTTACATCGGTGATCGAGCGCACGCGCAGACCACTGGCCTGCAGGGCACGGATGGCGGCCTCGCGGCCCGGCCCCGGCCCCTTCACGAACACATCCACTTCCATCACGCCCATGTCGACGGCGATCTTGGCGGCATTCTGGCCGGCCAGTCGCGCGGCGTAGGGCGTGCTCTTGCGGCTGCCCTTGAAGCCCGCCTGACCGGCGCTGCCCCACGCTACGGCATTGCCGTTCGTGTCGGTGATCGTCACGATCGTGTTGTTGAAGCTCGAGTGAATGTGCACATGCCCGTGCGCGGCAACGCGCTTGGTCTTCTTACTCGTCGTGCGCTTGACTCGCTGAGTGCGACCCATAACTTTACCT
>JACRBO010000136.1 GCA_016219235.1 Chloroflexota bacterium | reverse complement strand
CTCCAATTCATAATTCATAGTGCGTAATTCATAATTACAAAGAGCAGCTATGCCCGCCTTCAATGCGCATTATGAACTATGCATTATGAATTGTGCATTGTCAATTGATCATTGCCAATGCTTCGCGCACCCAGCGCCCCTCGTCATGCGCCGTGCGGCGGACGGCCAGGCGTTCGGCGTTGAGCGGACCATGTCCGGCGATCACGCGCTTGAACTCGTCCCAATCGGGTTCGCCAAAGTACCAGCGTTTGGCGGCTTCATCGAAGCGCAGTCCCGGATCAGGAATGACTAAGCCCAATCGCAGAATCTGCGGCGCGTATTGGGTGACGAAATCATAGCGCAGTTCGTCGTTGCTCCTGGTTTTGACCTTCCAGCGCCTCATCTTTGCCAGATGCACCGAGTCTTTGTCGTTGGGACCGAACATCATCAGGGTCGGCCACCACCACCGATCGAGTGCGGCCTGCACCATCGAGCGCTGCTGGCGCGTGCCGCCCGCCATCGTCACCACGAAGTGATGGCCTTGCTTCAAGTGAAACGACTCCTCATAGCAGATGCGTTTCATCGCGCGGGCGTATGGGCCATACGAGCCTTCGGCCAGCATCAACTGGTTCACGATGGCGGCCGCATCCACCAGCCAGCCGATCATGCCCACATCGGCCCACGTTTGGGCGGGATAGTTGAAGACGTTGGCATACTTCGCCCTGCCCGACAGCAGATCGTCCAGCATCTGCTCGCGCGTGACACCCAGCGTCTCAGCGGCGCGATAGAGCAGCTGGCCGTGACCGGCCTCATCTTGCACTTTGGCCGTCAAGGCCAGTTTGCGGCGAAACGTGGGGGCATTTGGAATCCAGCCGCCTTCCGGCAGGCAGCCTACGATCTCGCTGTGCGCGTGCTGCGAGATCATGCGGATGAGCTGCTGGCGGTACTCAAGCGGCATCCAGTCGTGAGGTTCGATCTTGTCGCCGCGCTGGATGCGGGCCTCGAAGGCTGCCAGTCTGGCGTCGAATTCCGGTCCTTGCTGCGGCTCGGTCGCGTCGAGTTTAGGCTCGGCGGCCGCCAGGACGCTCATCATGCTCAAGGTGTCCCTCCGTTGGCTAAACGTGCTGGGCGCGTCCGAATTGTACCATAGGTCCGATCGGGTCTTGGGCTGAATTTTCCGATGCACTGGATGTGTGCTATGATCAATCTACTCCGCCGGGGGGATGATTATGTGACGAACGAACACGTACTGATCGTCGACATGAACGAAGAGACGCGCCGCTGGGTGATCGCCAAGGTGTTGCAGCCGGCGGGTTACATTTTCTCGGAAGCGGCCAATGTCGATGAAGCCACCGGTAAACTCCCGGCCTTTCAGCCGCACACAATCGTTGTCAGCCTGACAGCCAACGTCGCCCCCGTGCTGGATTTCATCCGCGCCAACGAAGCGCTTAGTCCCGTCATCGCGTATACCTCCTCGCCGTCGATTGATGTGCAGCAGGCTGTGCTGCATGCCGGGGCGCGCGATCTACTCGTCAAGCCGTTTACAGACGAACGCCTGGCGCGCGCCCTCGAACGCGCCGTGCGCGAGGCCAGGACCCGGCGCGAGCGCGATGGTTTACGCGAACAGACCGAGCGGCAGTCGCAGGAGTTCAACGCGTTGTATACACTCACGCGGCAGGTGGCGGCGCTGCTGGATTTGGAGGAAATTTTAGATCTGGTCGTCAGTGCGGCGGTCAATCTGACCGCCGCCGAAGAAGGCTCGTTGATGCTGTTGGATCAAGACAGCGGCGAACTGTATCTGCGCGCCAGCCGCTTCCTCAGCGAATCGACCGCCCGCAAGGCGCGCGTGAGAGTAACCGATACCCTGATGGGGCGCGTGGTGCAGAGCGGTCGGCCGATCATGATGAGCGCTGACGAACTGGTGCGGGTGCAGAGTTCGTACCTGGTCAAATCCATTCTAAGCGTGCCACTGCTCTTTGCCGAGCGCGTGACGGGCGTCCTGTGCGTGTCCAACCGCCGATCGGGCCGCAAATTCAACGAGCACGAGGTACACCTGTTATCGACGCTGGCCGATTCAGCCGCCATCGCCATCGAGCACGCGCAGCTGTTCAGTGAAGTGCGCCGCCGCGCGAATGAGCTGGCCGCACTGATCGAAATCGACCGGCATATTTCGTCGACGCTGGACTTGACGGTGGTATTGGAACGCATCGCCGCGCACGCGCAAGAACTGCTCAAGGCCGATGACAGCGAAGTGTATTTGCTGGAGCCTGATGGACAGACGCTGCGGGCGATTGTGGCACTGGGCGCGTATGCCGAGGAAATTAAGGCGCAGCCCTT
>JACRBO010000135.1 GCA_016219235.1 Chloroflexota bacterium | reverse complement strand
TCCCACATGAAGCGTTGACCATCAGGCAGATTGATCGCGACAGTGTACGTCCCACCCGGCACAAGGATGTCGAACTCACCCGCATCGATCGGCGCTCCGTTGCGAACCGATCGATCGGCGTTCACCGCCGAGGCCCAGCCGCGCGCGGTAACGGGCGTGCCAGCTTCATCAACCAACACACCGTGAATGGTCGCGTCGGCACCGATCAACGTGAAGTCGATGTCGGGCACGATCTGATGGAAGGCGAGCGTGACCGTGGCCGGCTCGCCGTTGAAGATGTACGGCTGATCGGGCAGGGGGGCGGGCCGCACGAGCCACGTGCCGCTGTACACGCCGATCGCGTACACACCCTCATCGTTCGCGCGTGTGCCAAAGGTCGCGTGCGTGTCGGGACTCCACGCGATGACGGGCACACCACCTACCGGCTGGACGCCGTTCGTCAAAGTGCCCGTAATAAAGGCATTGCGCGGGATCAGCGTGATCGTCGGCACGATCGTCGTGGTCAACGGGCGCGCGTGCACGGGGCGCAGCGGCGGCGCGGCAAAGCGCGGATCGTGGACGCGCACTTCGAGGTTGTACACGCCGTGCGGCACGTCGAACGCGAAGTGGCCCAGCGCATCGATGTCCTGCGCGCGGCCCAGACCTTCGTCGTTGTGCAGCGCCACCGTCACCGTGAAGGGCGGCGCCGAATGATCGGGCAGTTCCACCGCGCCGATCACAGTCGCATCGGCGGTGATGACTTTGAAGTTGATCGTCTTCAACTCGGGCCGCAGGTTGTCGTCAAACTGCACCAGACGCGGCGGGTTCGGATCGATCCAGTTGTGCGGCACGGTCGTGCTGATGGGCTTCACATCGATCGACCATACGCCCGGCGTCAAACGCAGCAGATACTGGCCGTTCGCGTCTGTCTCCGCCCGATCGCGTCCCAGCGCATCCATGCGGTGCGCTTCGATCAGCGCGTGCGTGACCGAGATGCCGGTATTGGTTTTCACCGAGCCGATCACAAGTTTGTTGGACGTGCCCATGTTGAGCACGACGTTGTTGACGGGCGTCGTCACCGTCATGGGCGGGGGCGGCAGCAGGCCGCCGCGATCGATCGGTGGATCGACCTTCAAGACGACTTGAATGCCGAGGGGCAAATCGCCGATGGCAAACCGGCCGAGCGGCCCGGTGACATCCGATCGGCGTTCGCCGCTCAACGTGATCGCGTGGACGCGCGCGCCCTCGACGGGATTAGGGCCGTCTTTCACCACGCCCGAAATCTGCGCGGGTTGCAGCGTCAACGTCACATACTGCGGCGCGTTCGGCTCGATCGGAACGGTCATCGGCCGCGAGGGCCAGAACGGATCATCGGGCAGTGGTTCAGCCCGCAGCATGTACGTGTTCGTCGGCAGGCCGCCGATCACGAAATCGCCGTTGAACGTGGGACGATCTTCGACCAGCATCGGTCCCGCGAAGACCTTCACCATCGCATTGGTCGGCGTGATGCCGCCGGGCGCATAGACCGTGCCGGTGACGCTGGGATGTGTCATCGCCAGCGGTGGCAAGTTGATCGTGCCGGTGGTGGTCACGATCAACAGCGGCTTGATGTTCGAGGGCGCGAGATTCAGCATATGCAGCGGCGGCACGACGCGCACAAAATACGCGCCGGGCGCGACGCCCGCAAAACTAAACGCGCCCGTTTCGGTGACGATGTGACTGACGCCGTGGATGGATTTATCGGGGTTGAGCAGCCACGCCCACGTGTTGCCGGGCACGGGCACCGAGCCGTTGGGCAGCGTGGCTGTGCCGTTGATGTTGACGGCGCTGATCGAGGCCGAGGTCGCGCCGACGGTCAACGCCAGCACGAGCGCGGCCAGCACCAGGCCGAGACCGGCTAAACTAACGCGAGTTCGCAATTGGTTCATGGTTCCTTCCTCACTTTGATTGATGGATGTTGCCTGCTTCGCGATGCTGCACGGGCCGTGACAACTTTCAAATCGCCTGCCTCCTTTGGATAGAAGTGAGTAGCCACTCGATAGCGCGTCACACCGCACTGCACGCAGTGGGTGCCGTGTTGCGAGGAGGCCGCAGGCCGACGAAGCAATCTCCGTCAGGTTGAGTCTGAGATTGCTTCGCGAAAAGCGCTCGCAATGACGGTAAGCGGGAATGGCTACCCCAAATCTATGATGCGCTCACGGAGTTGTAACGGCGTAGCGAGGATGTAAACTTTGTGTAAAAGCTGAAGACAGTTGGCTCACGCAAAGCGGCAAAGCCGCAAAGTTTTGGCTTTTCTTTGCTCCTTTGCGGCTTTGCGTGAGTCGGAAATCTAATAAAACGTGGTGCGGAGGACGGGTTGGAACAGCTCAACGCGATGGGCGCACACGACATCGACGGCGCAGGCGGCGCAATCCGGCGCGGTCATCTCCGGGCAGCGACGGCGCGCATTGAAGAAGAACCAATCGACGGCGCCCATGCTGCGGCCCGATTGCTGCTGCACCGCCTCGATGGCGCGATAAGCCGCATAACGAATCGCCCATTCGTCTGGCGGCGTGATGACTTCGCGCGCGATGATGCGCTGGCGCAAATCATCATCTGCGATGTCGATGAGGCCCGTGCGCAGACACGACCGCATCAGGTGATAGTCGATCACGGGTGGCTCGGCTTCACCGGGCGCGGCGTGTAGATAGTGTTCGGGACGTTGTTCGAGGATCAAGGCGAGCAGCATCGATTTCTTGCGCAAGGGATCTTCTTTGTAACCGCCGACGCAGTCCAATAACGATAAAAACGTGGTGCGCGGATTCGGCGCGCGTGACAACTGCGCGGCCCGATTGGCGATCTCGACGATCGAACGCGGCGTGTAGCCCAGCGCGAGCATATCGCGGCCATAGGCATTGGCCTGCCGCAGGTGCAGATCGCAGGCGGGCATGGGATTGGAACCGTCGTCGGCGCGCAAGATCGACGCGAGTTGATCGGCGGTGAGGGTCGCTTGCGATTCAGGTGACATGCTCGATGGATCACGCTGCCATGCGCGAAGATACGCGGCAAATAGATAATCGGAGCCTTTGAGTGAGCGGCCGTCGAGGGTGGCGATCATCGGATGGGAATAAAACCGGAGAGACGCAGAGTTATTTGACACGCCCCCTGTGCTCCTGGCGGATTGCCAAATCCGCCGTGTTTCCGCTGGATTTGACAATCCAGCGGGAGCCAGCGTGTCGACCAAACTGGGATCGGCAGTAGCCGCTGTGTGGTTAAGTTCCCAGAAGCTAAATTGCTGCAAAGTGACGGCGAAGAACAGATCGAGCGCGGTGGGATCATCGACGGGTGGAAAGAAATCGCCGGTGAAGTTGAACGGGTGCGCTTCGGGCAGATGTTGGATCAATTCGGCAATGCGCTGAACTTGATCGTGATCGACCTGCACGCGCGAATCGAGCGCGTAGGCGGGCGCGGGCGCATCGGTCAGCAGGCGCGACGGGCCGATGCCACCGATCATGTCGGCGGCGGCGGCGATGGCCGAACGTGCGGCCATGATCGGATGTGCGCCGCGTGACAGAGCGGCCAGCGTCGTGCCGCAGAACGTGTCACCCGCGCCGGTCGGATCGACTTCGACGGCGGGCAGGCCGGATACGGGCGTGACGTGATCGCCTTGCAAGATCAGCGCGCCGCGTTCGCCCAGGGTAATGAAGACGAATTGGCCGGGTCGCGCTGCAACGTGATCGGGGCCGCCGAACAAGATCGTCGCTTCGTTTTCGTTCATGAAGAAGTAGTCGGCCAGATCGAAGATCGATCTAACGGTGTCAGGTTCGTTGCGGCAAATCCAACTGTAGGTGCCGGCGGAAATGGCCCCCACCCCAACCCGCCCCACCCGGACCGCCCCCACCCCAACCCTCCCCCGATTCTCAGGGGAGGGGGATAGCGCCTTCACAAAACTGAGTTGGCGTTCGGCGGTGCGCAGCGCGCCGATGTGAACGATGGGCGCGGTCAGCTGATCGGCTGTGAATGAGTCCGCGGTGATCAGCATCTCGCCGCCCCAGAAGGCGTTCACCAGCGTGGCGCGTCCGCCGCCGTGATGGGCGATCTCGAAGCGCGGGAGTTGATCGGGCGGGACGTCTGGCCCGATCCACGTGATGCGCTGAGAAGCGGCGCGGAGTTCAGCGGGCATGGGGTTTGGATGCGGGGCGTACATCGCTACGCGCGCGCCTGCTTTGGCGGCGGCGAGTGCGGTGTATAAACCTGCACCGCCCGCTGATTTGACGGACCGGCCGTCGACCAGATGCAGCACGTCCAGCGACGCGCCGCCGAAGACAAGTAAATCGGCATCGAACCGCGCAGATAACAACCGGTTCATGCAGCGATCTGGTCCGTAAATGAGGCCTCGTCGATCTCTACCACAAAGATCGGCACACCTATCCGATTGCAGGCCTCCACGATGACCGCGTGGTATGGGACGATGTTCGGATCGCGGGCAAAGGATTGAGTGAAGTAAACCAGGCGCGTAACGTCATGCTGCGCCAGCTGCTCGATAACTCGCGAGGCAAGCGATGAGACTTCACTTCGCAGCAGTAAATGGTCGTACCACGGCAAGGGGTAGTCGGGCGAAATCAGCCCGTACTCGCCGGACAGGATGAAGAAAGCCAGGCCCAGTTCATTCGCCGCGTTGTAAACGTGACTGATGCGAGAACTGAGATAGCGTTGAATCGCCGGAATGTCGCCGGGAGCGTCGCGTTTGTCTTTGGAACAGTAGGTGCAGAAGGCATACATGAGGCTCCTCCTAATCACAACGTCATGATGAACTCAATGTGGCTTCGAATTCTTCAATGTGCTCACGTATCTTTTTCGCTTTAAGGATGTCGATGCCCTCTCGGATAAGCTTGTCTCCATGCGCGGGATTCCCACGCAACTGCTCGATTTGACCCTGGTGTTTTTTATTCCAGGCCATCCCGATCGAATCTTCTGCTTTCTTATTCAACTGCTCTGACTCTTGCAACAGATTGGTGACTTCTTCCGTGTGCCCGTATAGCGGAATCAAGACATTGATGAGTCGCGTTAGTTCAATTCGGGTACCACGGATGTTGTGAGTCTGGCGGGCGATGCACAAGGCGTCACGCAACAACGGTTCGGCGGCTGTGAAATGACCGAGTTGATCTTCAAGGCGTCCGAGATTGCTGAGACTCATTTCTTTGGCTAAGGGTCCCAGGTCATCGGCTTTCTGGCGTGCCAGATCGCCATACATGTGAGCTTCGTCTATCTTGCCGCGCTTACGGACGATGACGCCCAGATTGCGGAGGCATTCAAACTCAAGATCGCTATCCATTTGCTTCTGGGCAATGGCTAAAGCCGCCTTGAAAAACTCTTGCGCACGGATCGGCCGTTCCTGCCTTCGTTCGATCAGCCCTAGCTGGATAAAACATCTGGCCTCGATATTGTCATTGTTTGAAAGACGAGCCAAGATGGCGGCCTTGCGAGAACTCTCGCTGGCCTCATCGAAGTTTTGCGAGCGGTATTGAATTCGGCCAGTCAGTATCCAAAGCCGTATTTCCCGTTCCCGCCATTCCCGGATACCCGCATCGGACAGTTCTGCCGACGGCTGAGGCAAGCATTGTTCGGCCTGACGCAGGCAAGTGCGTATCTGATCGTGATCTTCGCCAATAAATAGCAGGTCCTCAGCAAGTTGTAGTGCCCAGTAGCATTCGACTTCGAGTTGTCCAATCTTCTGAGCAGCTTCAAGCGCTTGTTTCGATAGTTTGATGGTTTGATCCCAGTCACCTGACCTGGTTAGCACACCATGGGCGCTAACCGCGGTGTCCGGTATCTTGTCGTAGAGACCGGCCGTCTGAAAATGCTGAATAGCCTTGACCTGTAAATCGGCACGAAGCCAGAGGTCGGTTGTTTCTCCAGCCAGAGCTGTGTATTGCTGGCCAACTAAAGAATGGATTATCTGTCGCCTATCCGGCGTTGTTCGGGTGTACAAGTAATTGCAGGTCAGATCATGTAAGACGTAGACGTCATCCGGCCTGAGTTTATCCATCACATAGTTGTCAACCAATTCATCCGCAAGGGTCAGCGCATCTGTCGCAGGACCATGATATAACCTACAGAGAAGCAGTGGCGTTAATCGCTCACCTTCACCAGCTACCGCAAGGATCTCGGCATATTCCCTTGCTTTCTGGCTGAGCGTATCGAGAAGCGAGTTGATCCAGGGATCAGACTCCTGCTCACTAAACACGGGAAGTTGGTCAAGCGTGTCGAGGAGACGATGATGTTCGATAACCTTCTGGTAAGTTTTGATCACCTCTGGATTTCCTGAGACTTTCTTGTAAACAGTTTGAATCTGATCTGACCTAAGAGTACCAATCTGGGTATTCTGCCGAATGTAATCGGCAAAGACATCTGCCGGGAGTTTTTCAACTGCAATTTCCCGATAATAGGCGCTTGGCAGCCAATCAGCCTGATGAGGGTTCACACGTGTTGTCAGAACGATATGCAGGTTCCCCTTGTATAGAAAGGCGCGTTTGATGAAACGGGCAATTCCTGTTCGGTCAGTGATCGCATGATAATCGTCAAAGACGATTACACAGGGATGTTTTGATAACGTGCTCAGTGCAATGTCGAATCGATCGTTTTCGTCTTGATCGAATTCGCTGGCGGCTTTTTCCATTCGCCTGTCTCGCCCTGGCTGTCTTAAGATCACTTGTAGCTCGAGTGGCATCATTGGCGAAATGGCCGACAACAGAGTATTTGCTGTCATGCTTTTGTGATCGGCGCAGTTGATCCAATATACTTCGTGGTTATTCTCCACTTGCTTCACTAACCATGCGGCAAGCGTTGTCTTGCCTACGCCACCTTTTCCGCCCAGACAGATTACGGTGGCCTCTTTGTTCAGGAGATAATCGCGCAATGTAGCGCATTCTGCCTCGCGATCAACCAGCTTAGTAGAGACATCAGGGTGGCTAAACAGTCGAGGAGCGGGTGGAATCTTTGGAAACACACTCGAAATATCTGTATATGGGGGAACGCCGATACTATCCACAAGCGCTCGCACCTCGCTATCGGCGAGTTCTTTGCTGGGAGGTCTTCGTGAGTAGAAAGCGCCAGCCAAGTCTTGGATGGGAAGAACCTTGAGCCATGGGCCGATTTCGTTCCATGGAAGTTGAAGCCGTGAAAGATTTCCATCAAAACCTGGCGATATGATCACCCAACCGTCAATGTAGCGTGACGAATCTGCACGGACAGCGTTGGAAACCGCTGGATGATTTTGCAGCCACTTTGTGATTTTGGCTCGCTGTGTTCGCAACTGGATGTACGGATTGCGATCAGTCTGCTTGCCTCCTAACGGC
>JACRBO010000141.1 GCA_016219235.1 Chloroflexota bacterium | reverse complement strand
GACGCGGCCATTGAGTTGGGCGGGGCCATCAGCGGCGAGCACGGCATCGGTTTGTTGAAGACCGAGTACATGCCCAGGAGTGTCGATCCGGTGGCGCTGGATATGATGAAGTCAATCAAAAAGATGATCGATCCGAACAACATTATGAATCCGGGGAAGAAGTTGGGGGCGGTTGGAGAATGGTAATCGGTAACTGGTAATTGGTGATCGGTAACTGGTGATCGGTAACTGGTAATTGGTGATCGGTAACTGGTGATCGGTAACTGGTAACTGGTGATTGGTAACCGATTGACCAGTTGACCGATTGACCGATTACCGATTGACCGATTACCGATTGACCGATTGACCAGTTGACCGATGGAGGCTGCATGGATTTGAAAGCAGAAGCACAGGCACTACAACTACAACTCGTCGCCTGGCGGCGCGATTTTCACCGGCATCCCGAACTGGGCTTCAAGGAAGTTCGCACGTCGGGGATTGTGGCGAAGCATCTGGCGAATCTGGGCCTGGAAGTGCAAATCGGCATCGGTAAGACGGGCGTGGTGGGCGTGCTCGATGGGGTCAAGCCGGGACCGGTGGTGATGCTGCGTTTCGACATGGACGCGCTGCCGATTCAGGAATTGAATCAAACGGATTATGTGTCGCAGACTGAGGGCGTGATGCATGCCTGCGGCCATGATGCGCACACGGCGATCGGCCTGGGCGTGGCGCAATTGATGGTCAAACATCGCGATGAGATCTCTGGCACATTGAAGTTTGTGTTTCAGCCTGCTGAAGAAGGCGAGAACGGCGCGCTGGCGATGATCCGCGACGGCGTATTGAACGATCCCGCGCCCGACATCGCCCTGGGCCTGCATGTGTGGAACGAAGCGCCGGTCGGCGTGGCGCACGTCGGCGCGGGCAGCGTGATGGCGGCCGCCGACATCTTCGCGATCAAAGTGCAGGGCAAGGGCACGCACGGCGCGCAGCCGCATCGCGGCGTCGATCCGATCCTGCTGGCCGCGCACATTGTGACGGCGCTGCAAACGGTGGTGGCGCGCAATGTCAATCCGCGCCAGACGGCGGTGGTGACGGTAGGCACGCTGCACGCCGGCTCGGCCTTCAACATCATCGCCGACATAGCGGAGATGACGGGCACGATTCGCACGTTCGATCCGCTCGTGCGCGAGCAGATCTTGCAGCGTGTACAGGGCGTGGTCGAGGGCACGGCGGCCGCCTTGGGCGGGAGCGCCACGATCGAAATCAAAGCGATTTCACCGGCTACCGTCAACGATGCGCGCGTGGCGCAGTTGGTGCGCGAGACCGCGATCGATGTGATGGGCGCGGCCAACGTCAGCGCCGATCAATTTACGATGGGCGCGGAAGATATGAGCGAGTTTCTCAATCGCGTGCCGGGCTGTTTCTTTTTCTTAGGCTCGGCCAATGCGGACAAAGGGCCGGTGTATCCGTATCACAATCCGCGTTACGATATAGACGAAGCCATTTTGCCGGACGGCGTGGCGATTCTGGCCGGGGCAGCTTTGCGGTATTTGAACGGAGATAACGGCTGAGCCTCACCCCCCGGCCCCCTCTCCCGAAATCCAAAAAGCCGATTTCGGGAGAGGGGGAGCGGCCACACCCCTCTCCTGAGAAATGCTTATATTCTCAGGAGAGGGGCCGGGGGTGAGGCGGGCTATGAATGGAGAACGATAACTTTGGAAAAACAACTCGCTAAACTCAAAGCGCGCTTGATGGAAGTGGATGATCTCAACCGGGCGACGGCCGTGTTGAGCTGGGATCAGACGACGTACATGCCGCCCGGCGGCGCGGCGGCGCGCGGCCGACAAATGGCCACCCTGTCGCGACTGGCGCACGAGAAATTCACGACGGCGGCCATCGGCAAGTTGCTCGACGCGCTGCGGCCCTACGAAGAAAGCTTGCCTTATGACTCCGACGAGGCGAGCCTGCTGCGGGTGACGCGCCGCGAGTACGAGAAGCTGACCAAAGTCCCGGCCGCATTCGTGGCGAAGTTGAACACGCATCAGGCGGAGTCGTATCAAACGTGGACGGCGGCGCGACCGGCCAATGACTTTGCGCGCGTGCAGCCCTATCTGGAGAAAACGCTCGATTTGAGCCGGGATTTAGCCAATTACTTTCCCGGCTACGAGCACATCGCCGATCCGCTGATCGATTTTTCCGATTACGGGATGAAGGTCAGCACGGTGCGGGCGTTGTTTGCGGAACTGCGGTCGCAGCTGGTCCCGATCGTGAAGGCGATCACCTCGCAGCCTGTGGCCGACGATGCGTGCCTGAAACAGGCTTATCCCGAAGCGCAGCAATTGGCCTTCGGGATAAGCGTCATCGAGAGGCTAGGCTATGACTTTAAGCGCGGACGGCAGGACAAGACGCATCATCCGTTCTGTACCAAGTTCTCACTGGGCGATGTGCGCATCACGACGCGCGTGCAAGAGCGCGACCTGACCGACGCGCTGTTCAGCACGATCCACGAATCCGGCCACGCGATGTACGAGCAGGGCATCCAGCGCGATTTCGAAGGCACGCCGCTGGCAGGCGGTACGTCGTCGGGGGTGCATGAAAGCCAATCGAGATGTTGGGAAAACCTGGTGGGGCGCAGTCGCGGCTTCTGGCAATTCTTTTACCCTCAACTGCAAACGGTGTTTCCCGATCAACTTCAGTCGGTTTCATTCGAGACGTTTTATCGCGCCATCAACAAAGTGACGCCGTCGCTCATCCGCACCGACGCTGACGAAGTGACGTACAACCTGCACGTCATGATCCGCTTCGATCTGGAAACGGCGCTGCTGGAAGGCGCGCTGGCCGTGCGCGATTTGCCCGACGCCTGGCACGCGCGCTATCAGTCGGACCTGGGCGTGCGCGCACCCGATGATCGCGACGGCGTGTTGCAAGACGTGCACTGGTATGGCGGGCAGATCGGCGGCGTCTTCCAGGGCTACACGTTGGGCAACATCATGAGCGCGCAGTTCTACGAGGCGGCGCTGCGCGCGCAGCCTGGCATCCCGTATGAAATCGCACAGGGCAAGTTCGATACGCTGCACGGCTGGCTGGCGGAAAATATCTATCAGCACGGCAGCAAGTTCACGGCCAATGAAGTTGTTCAGCGCGCGACCGGCCAGCCGTTGACCATCGCGCCGTATATTCGTTACCTGCGCACGAAGTATGGGGAACTGTATCAGTTGCAGATCTGAACGCCAGATTGGTCGCGTGTCTTTAGAGGTGGCTCTCGTGTCGGCGAAACCGGCGGCGTGGGAGCCGCCTCTGCTTTTGTCAGCCCGGCGAAACCGGCGGCGTGTCCCACGGGAGGCTTCGCACGGAGCCGCCTCTGCTTTTGTCAGCCCGGCGAAACCGGCGGCGTGTCCCACGGGAGGCTTCGCACGGAGCCGCCTCTGCTTTTGTCAGCGTGCAGATCATCAGCGCGTCGTGATGATCGCCCGTTTTGTGCTAAAATCGCGCTTGAACTTAAACTGGAGACATCATGACACAGGCAGGCCCTTTACAATGGCGCACCGGTTCGGGTTGGCTGGTCCTACTCGGCGGTGGGCGCTGGGATGACAGCGAAACCATCCACTCTCAAGCGATCTCGGCCATCCTCGACGAGTCGCCGATCGCGTTTTTGACGGCGGCGAATCCCGATCCAACTTATGGCGAGGCCTTCCTCGCTTACTACGCCGAGCTCGGCGCGCCGCAGGGTTACGTCGTGCCCGTTCACGATCAGAAGTCGGCGCGCGATCCGGTGAACTATCGACGGCTGGCGCAGGCCGGGCTGATCTTCATCGGCGGCGGCGATACGGCGCGGTTGATCGAAGCCGTCGAAGGCACACCTGTGATCGAAGCCATCGCGGAGGCGTTTGACAGCGGCGCGGTGATCGTGGGTGTCAGTGCGGGCGCGATGCTGCTGGGCAAGTGGGGCCTCAGTGCCGACACGGGCAAGGTTCTGCCGGGCTGGGGCTGGGTGTCAGACTCGATCGTCGTGCCGCATTACACGCCCGATCGATCGCCGCAGGTGCGCGGCGCATTGCAGCGCTATCCCGAAACGATCGCGCTGGGCATTCCCGATAGCGTGGCGCTGGCCCTGGGGCCGGACGGCGAATTGGAAACGTGGACGGACTTGCCGCAGCAGATTACGGTGACGATCGGGGCGAAGTTTGGAAGATGAATGCACAATGCACAATGCACAATGCTCAATGCATAATTCATAGTTCATAATGATCATGCCATTACCATTGGACGAACTTGTTGCGAACCCGGTGCTGGTGAACGAACGCGCGCAGGCGTTGGAGTGGGCCGAACTGCTGTATGAGTTCGAGCATGCGCTGGATGACGCGACTGCGCTACTGGTTGGGTTGAGCGACGAACAACTGCGCTTTAAGCCGGCGGCCAAAGTATTCTCGATTGCGGAAGTGCTGACGCACGCGCTGCACACCGATGAGTTGTTGTGGAGCTGGATCAAGTTGCTGATGGATGGCCGCCGCGCAGAGATCGATCCGGCGGCGCTGATTCCGGGCGATGGGGCGCAGGCGGATCAGTCGGGGGCGGAGATTGCCACCTTGATTGAAAACGTGCGCTTGATCGCGCGCGGCACGCTCGATCTGCGACCCGACCCGATCGATCTGCACTCGACCGCGCCGCATCCGTACTTCGGCGAGTTGAACGCAAAGGGTTGGCTGATGTTCATGGCGCTGCATCATGGCATGCACTTGTACCAGTGCGAAGCGGTGATCGATACGCCGGGTTTTCCGCGCGGGACGAGTAAGCAGAGCCTGACTGCCGAGGAATATTTGCAGCCGCGTGAGCGCAAGACGTGGTTGAAAGAGGAGGCAGGAAGCAAGAGGCAGGATGCGGGAGGCAAGAAGCAGACTGCAAAAAGCAAGATGCAAGATGCAGGAAGCAAGAAGCCGGCGGCGAAGAAGAAACCGGCGGGCCAGAAGAAACGATCGGGACGCAAGACGGCCGCTAACCGCTGATTTTTCACGCACCACGCACTACGCACCACGAGGTTTGCATGTGTGAATCAACCCTCGAACGCACCTTCACCGAACGCGAATTGCAGCAATATGACGGGCGGCGCGGGAAGCCGGTCTACATCGCCTATGACGGCATCGTGTACGATGTCAGCGCGGCGGCGTTGTGGCGCACCGGGCAGCATCAGGACCTGCATTTCTCCGGCGTGGATTTGACCCGCAGCCTGAGGAAAGCGCCGCACGGGGCCGAGGTGTTCTCGCGGCCGGGGGTGAGGGCGGTCGGGCGACTCGTTTGAATTTTTATCTTGACAAACAGATATAGGACGGTGGTATAATGATCGCAGTAAAGTGGGAATGTTAACGAAGTCGGGCACTGACCTCTGGGTAAAAGTGACCGATGTGACACACAAGGGATGCTCGTTGCGGTGTC
>JACRBO010000140.1 GCA_016219235.1 Chloroflexota bacterium | reverse complement strand
GATCCACACGTCCTTCTTGACGAGCATATCGGCCACAGCCATCAGGTTCCTGGCGTCCAGTGAGGTGGCATTAGCCAATCGGGCTTTGAGGGTCGCCACGCGATCACGCTGCGCGCGAATGCCTTGCTCAGTGGTTTGATCGGCCTTGAGCAGATCATCGGTCAGCGCCTCGCCGATCGTGCCGCGCAGCTTCGCGACCAACTCGCGCGCGAATTCGGTTTGCTTATCGATGGTCAGGCGCATGCCCAGACCAAATTCCGCATTGTCTTCGAAGAGCGAGTTCGACCACGCGGGGCCGCGCCCTTGCTTGTTCTGCGCCCACGGCGTGGTGGGCAGGTTGCCGCCGTAGATCGACGAGCAGCCGGTGGCGTTGGCGATGACGGTGCGATCGCCAAACAGCTGCGAGATCAACTTGAGGTACGGAGTCTCACCGCAGCCCGAGCACGCGCCCGAGAATTCAAACAACGGTTGCAAGAGTTGCGTATCCTTGACGGTGCTCAGGTTGAGCGTGGTCGGATCAACTTCCGGCAGGCTCAGGAAGAAGTCCCAGTTCGCGGCTTCGCTCTCGCGCAGCGGCAGTTGATCGGCCATGTTGATGGCCTTGAGGCGCGTCTCGCTCTTGTTCTTGGCGGGGCACACTTCCACGCACAACGTGCAGCCCGTGCAATCTTCGGGCGCCACTTGCAGCGTGTATCGTAGATCCTTGAATTCCTTCCAGCGCGCAGTCGTGCTCTTGAACGTGGCGGGCGCATCGGCCAGGTACTTTTCGTCGTACACCTTGGCGCGGATGACGGCGTGCGGACAAACCAGCACGCACTTGCCGCACTGGATGCACGTGGCCGCATCCCACACCGGGATTTCCAGCGAAATGTTGCGCTTTTCCCACTGCGCGGTGCCGGTGGGATAGGTGCCGTCCATCGGCATCTTGCTGACGGGCAGTTGATCGCCCAAACCGGCGATGATGGTGGCGGTCACGTCTTGCACGAAGGCGGGCGCAGCCGCGGGGACGGCGGGTCGCATCTCGATCGTGCTGGTGACGCCCGCCGGGACCTTCACTTCAAACAGGTTCTCGAGCGTGGCATCGACCGCCGCAAAGTTCTGCTTGACGACGGCTTCGCCGCGCTTGCCGTAGGTCTTCTCAATCGCGTGCTTGATCTGCTCGATCGCTTCGTCCTTGGGCAGCACGCCGCTGATGGCGAAGAAGCACGTTTGCATGATGGTGTTGACGCGGCCGCCCATGCCGGTGGCTTCGGCGACTTTGTAACCATCGATGACGAAGAACTTCAACTTCTTATTGATGATATGTTCCTGCACGTTGCGCGGTAATTGCGCCCATACTTCGTCGGGGCCGTACACGCTGTTCAACAGGAACACGCCGCCGGGGGCCGCGTTTTGCAGGATGTCATATTTTTCAAGGAACACCCACTGATGGCAGCCGATGAAGTTGGCCGACGTGATGAGATACGTCGAGTGAATGGGGCGCGGGCCAAAGCGCAAGTGCGAGGTGGTCAGCGAGCCGGACTTCTTGGAGTCGTACACGAAGTAGCCCTGCGCGTAATTGGGCGTCTCTTCGCCGATGATCTTGATCGAGTTCTTGTTTGCGCCGACCGTGCCGTCCGAGCCAAGGCCGTAGAACATCGCGCGGACGACGTCGGCCGGCTCGATGATGAATGACGCATCAACGTCGAGACTGGTGAAGCTCACATCGTCGATGATGCCGACGGTGAAGTGATTCTTGGGCTGCGGCTTGGCGAGTTCGTCGTATACGGCTTTCACCATCGCCGGGGTGAATTCCTTGGAGGACAGACCGTAGCGCCCGCCGATAACGCGCGGCATCGAGTTAATCTTGCCGTCCATCAACGACTCGGTCAGGGCCGTGATCACATCTTGATACAGCGGCTCGCCCGCGCTGCCGGGTTCCTTGCAGCGGTCGAGCACGGCGATGGTTTTGACGGTTGACGGCAACGCGGCCATCAAATGCTCGATCGAAAACGGGCGATACAGGCGGACTTTGATCATGCCCAATTTTTCGCCTTGCTTCGCCAGATACTCGATCGTCTCTTCGACGACTTCCGCGCCCGAGCCCATCATCACGATCACGCGCTCGGCATCCGGCGCGCCGACATAGTCGAACAGGTGATACTGGCGGCCGGTGAGGGCGGCGAATTTGTCCATCTGCGCTTGCACGATGCCGGGCACGTTGACGTACAACGGATTGACGGTCTCGCGGCCCTGGAAGTACACATCGGGGTTCTGCGCGGTACCGCGCATGACGGGATG
>JACRBO010000155.1 GCA_016219235.1 Chloroflexota bacterium | reverse complement strand
GCCCCCTCCTGGCGGGCCAAGAGCAGAACGATTGAGACTCGCCTGATCTTGGCACAGGTGGGGGTGAAACATTAAACGCCGCTGGTCAAGCGCGGCCTATTCAAACGAGAAAACGGCTTCTCGGACTTTCCGAGAAAGCTCCGTTGTCAGCGGAGGTAGCACACCCGCAGTCGAATTCAATCCCGGCAAAGCCATCCTCGATTTCATCCTCGTGTCGATCGGCGGCATCGGTGTCGGTGGACTGCTGGGCTGGCTGATCTCGCGGCTGATCGCCCGCCTCGATGACTATCTGATCGAGACCACGTTGACGACGGTTCTGGCCTTTGGTGCGTACGTCATCGCGGAGCGACTGCACTTCAGCGGCGTGTTAGCAGTGGTCATGGCGGGCCTCATCAACGGCAACCTCGGCCCGCGCGGGATGTCGCCCACCACGCGCATCGTGTTGTTTAACTTCTGGGAATATCTGGCCTTCGTGGCCAACTCCCTGGTATTTTTGTTGATCGGGCTGGATGTGAATATTCCCCAGATCGTGACTAACCTTGGGCCGATCGGCGTGGCCGTGTTCGCCGTAATCGTCAGCCGCGCGCTGGTGGTCTACGGGTTCACTGCGCTGATCAATCGACGCGGGCGTAAGCTTCCCAGAGCGTATCAACATGTGCAATTTTGGGGTGGCTTACGTGGTGCGATCAGCCTGGCCCTGGCGTTGAGTCTGCCGGCCTCGTTGGCCGATCGTGAACTGTTGCGCGTGATGGCTTTCGGCGTGGTCTTATTCACCCTGATCGGTCAGGGCACGACGATGCAGTTCCTGATCAAGCGATTGGGTCTGGGCCAACAGGCTGAAGAGAAACTGGCCTTCGAGCGGCAGCACGGTCGCTTGATGGCCGCGCAAGCGGCACGCGATCGGCTGGCCCAGCTGCATCGTGGCGGCACGCTGTCTGAATCGACGTGGGAGCAGCTCGTGCCCGAACTGGATCAACAGGTTCAAGTCCACCAGACCGCCCAGCGTGATTTGTTGGCTCAACATCCCGTACTCCAGGCGGAAGAGATCGAAGATGCGCGCCGTGAAGGACTGCGTACCCGGCGCGCGACATTGGCCACCTTACTACGTGATGGCGTGATCTCGGAACAGGTCTATGAAGAATTGATTGCTGAAGTGGATGCGGCATTGGAGCAGCCGTCGTGGTCTGATGATGACGCGCCTATCCCAAATGAAGATGTATCTGAATGAAACGACCCGCACCGCAATCGTTCCGGCCTTCAGCCTAATGATCCTTTTGTAAAACGTGCCGCATTACCGCGCACTTCGACGCGCTGCGCGCTAATGCGAATGCCGGCCGTGAGCATGTGTCGAGTGATACGCCACACTGGTTTCATCACCGCAAATGCAAATTCATCGCCATTCGGGAATAACTCCTTAAGAGAAAATCGCCCATGGATTTGAGCACCGTCATTGCACTGACCGTCGTCGTCCTCGGTACCGCGATACTGTATTCAGCCGTTGGACAGGCGGGCGCTTCCGGCTATCTCGCGGCTATGGCGCTGTTGAGCGTTCCACCCACCATGATGCGACCCACTGCTCTGGTGCTCAATATTCTCGTGGCCGCTGTAACGACCCTGAAGTACTACCGCGCGGGACATTTTTCGTGGTCACTCCTGTGGCCGTTTGCGATCACGTCGATACCAGCGGCCTTTATCGGCGGCAGTTTGACGTTGTCGAGTCTGATCTACAAGGTAGTTGTTGGCATGGTCTTGTTGTATGCCGCTTACCGCTTGTTTCGCTCGACCTTCACGATCACGCTAGCGACGATCAAACCACTGCCGATCGGCCTGGCGTTGTTATCGGGGGCGGGCATTGGACTCCTGTCAGGATTAACCGGTGTCGGCGGTGGTATCTTCCTGACACCGCTGCTGTTGTTCATGAATTGGGCTGATCCGCGTCAGGCTGCCAGCATATCCGCTGCCTTCATCCTGATCAATTCCATCGCCGGGCTGCTGGGCCAACTCAACAGTCTGGCATCATTACCCGCAGTCATTCCGCTCCTGGGAACGGTGGCGGTGATCGGCGGTTGGATCGGATCGGAATACAGCAGCAAACGTCTGGGCAGCCAAACGCTCCGTCGATTACTCGCTGGTGTGCTCGTTATCGGCGGCTTGAAACTGATCCTGGGTTAATGGACTGCGATCAGGGTCGATGCCATCACCTGATCGGTTTCAATGGGCTTGACGTTAGCCCTGTTCCAGCCTGCAATCTGCCTCAATCCATTCGCACCAGCGATGAGGCTCACTGGACTACGCCAACCGCCGCTCTTCGGCTGATAGCCTCTACTCGTGACACCGTCATGTAGTAGGGGCTTTTTTCATGCCGATTGATCACCTTCCCGAATCTTCACTTGCCTCGCAAGTTGAACAATCCTCTTCAGGAGTCCAAACATGTCCATAATGATCAGCAAAGTTCTCGCCCGCGAAATTCTTGACTCGCGCGGCAACCCCACCGTCGAGGTGGAGGTCTCGTTGGAAAGCGGTGCGCATGGCCGCGCGGCTGTCCCGTCAGGCGCATCGACCGGCGTGCATGAAGCCCTCGAACTGCGCGACGGCGATAAGGCCCGCTATGGCGGCAAAGGCACGTTGAAAGCCGTCGAGAACGTCAACACGAAAATCTCCAGAGTGCTGGTCGTGCAGGACGCGCTCGATCAGGCGCGGGTCGATCGTGTGATGCTGGAGGCCGATGGCACGCCTAACAAGAGCAAGTTCGGCGCGAATGCCATCCTGGGTGTCAGCCTCGCTGTGGCACGCGCCGCGGCTGATGCTTCACGTTTGCCACTCTATCGTTACCTCGGCGGCGTGCCCGCCAAACTGCTGCCGGTGCCGATGTTCAACATCCTCAACGGCGGCGTGCATGCCAACTGGCAGGGCACCGATCTGCAAGAGTTCATGATCGCACCTGTCGGCGCACCGAACTTCCGCGAGGCCCTGCGCTGGGGCAGCGAGACCTATCAAGCGTTGAAGGGCGTATTGAAGGGCAAAGGCTATACGGTCGGTGTCGGCGATGAAGCGATAGAGTTCATCGATGATCGTTTGCTGCCGATCGATCATCTGGCGGAGCCGGTCGACGCCGTCGGGCGTCAGGCGTATGCTGGACTCGTAATGGTCCAGCAGCACACGCAGCCGCGTCAGCCGCGTTTCGAATTCGCGCAGCGTGATACTGAGCGAAGTCTGTTGAGCGGTGTTGAGTGCCATGCGGGGGCTCCTCTCGATTTGCATTCACCGCTTGAGCAAGCGTTTTAGCCTTGAGGCTGAAGTCGAGTCAGTCGCGGGCGACGATGTAGTGACTTGATTTGACGCGACCTTACCCTGCCGCGCCTTGAGTTGAGCCAGTTCAGTCTTGAGCGCCTTCACTTCGACCTCGAGGTCTTCGCATTTGATCTTGTAACCGTCGCCCCGAATTCGCAGCGCGTTCGTCTGCATCTCCATGACCTGGTTATCTTTCATCCAGATGTAGGCGCGCTGCTTCATCACGGCATACATGGCTTCAATCTGGACCAATCGGCGCAGGTTTTCTTCAGCCCCAATCGGATTTGGCTCGCCTGTTTCGTCAATGGGTTCGAGTTGCTCCTGACCGCGCGCATAGCTGTAGCCGGAAGCCAGTAAGTATCGCCAGCCTTCGTTGTCTGAACTAAATTTGCCATTTGCCAGAAACTGGTGCATCTCATCCAGATCGTGCTGAAAGAGTTCGATGTCAAGTTTCGTTAGCTGCGCATTGGGAAAGAATTTTTCTTCCCAGCGGGCGCTGCTCAAGGTGGTGCGATCAACTTCTTCCATTCAATTGACTCCTTACTTTAAGGGATGGCACATCCACAAATAAAAATGGCCTCTACCGAAGTCATAATCGGTAGAGGCCATCAGTCGCGGTCAAACGACAGTTGGGCGCGAGCCTCATCGCGCTAAAGTGATTCTACCCGGTTTGAGAACGGGCGTCAAACTTACAGGAGGGCACGCACCGCCGTTTGACGATCCACCAACCCAATCGGTTTGCCCTGCGCATCGACGACCACGAATCGTTTGTACTGGCGCCGCAACATCTGTCCAACCGCATCGGCCAGCAGCGTTTCAGGCGGACCGCTCAAGACGCCTTCCGACATGATCAACCGAGCGGGGGTATTGCCTGCCGATCGCACTTGACCTTGACCCAGCAAGGCCGCTACCACGCCCGATCGTTCTTTCGGCGTCACCCGGGCCACCAGATCGCCATCGGTGATCAAGCCTACGGGTCGCTCGTTCCGATCCACCACGATCACGCGCCGCCAATCGCCGTCGACCATCTTCTCCACAATGTCCGGCAACGGCGTATGCTCCTCGACGATCGGCACGTGGAGACTCATCACTTCGCCCACGGTCGCACCTCTCACCTGAGCATGGGTCTGAACCTCCAGAGGTGAATTCATCAAAGCGTGCAGCAGATCAACCCGGCTCAACATGCCGACGAGTCCGCCCTGCTCGTCGATCACGGGCAGGCGTTTCAGATTAGTCTGAACCAGCCGTCGCGCCGCGCGATCGATCGGGGTGCGCGCATCCAGACAAATCGGCTTCGCGGTCATGATGTCACGCGCCCGCTGACCCGCCTCACGAATCGAGCGCACGTGGTCGCGCAACGTCGCTTCATCCAGCACTTGTCCTACCGACAGGCGCAGCGGCATTCCACCCCGATCGATCAAATCGCCATCGCTGATAATGCCGACGACCTTTCGATCATGATCGATGACTGGCACCGCTTTGAACGACTCTTTCAACAGCAATTCGACGATCTCGACGACGGGCGTCTCAGGGTTCACTGCCAACGGCTCACGGGTCATGATCTCGCGCACGGGCCGATCAGTGGAGAGATCAGGCAAAGCTCGATGAGTATACTTGACGATCTCGACATCGTGCAGCGTCACCAGACCCTCTTTGATCAACGGCCCAATGGCCGCCACGCCTTGTTCGATCTTCTCGGGCGTATCGATCACTTCGATGATCAGCGGCAAATCTTCGGAGAGTTGCAATAGAGCCGCCGTGTGAATGCGGCTGTGCGCGCCGAAACCCGCCACGCCGCGCGTCACGGTGGCGCCTGCCAGCCCTTCTTTCTTCAACTTTTCCAAAATCGCCTGATACAACGGGCGCGCCCCGGCGCGATCGGCTTCGCCGATATAGATCGTGAGTTTCTTGCCGGGGCCGGTCATGCGAATGTTGGTCATCGTGCCTCTCCTCAGATAGCGCGGCCCAGGATGATGCCCAGTCCCACGCCGATCAAACCCAACGCGCCTGAGCCAAACACATTGAGCGCGGCCAGGCCGTACGAGCCTGCTTCCAACAACTTCACTGATTCGTAGGTGAAGGTCGAGAAGGTCGTGTACGCACCAATAAAACCGACGCCAATGGCCAGTCGCCAACGCGGATCGATCAACGCGCGCTCGATCGTGATCGTGGCGATAAAGCCGAGCAGCAGACTGCCCGTTAGATTGATGAGAAACGTGCCCAGCGGAAAGCGCAGGCCGAACTGGGTATCAATCCACGCACCCAGCCAGTATCGCACATTGGCCCCGATGAAGCCACCCAGGCCAACGATCAACATCTTGTCCAAAATGAGTCCTCCCAACAAAAAAGCCTCTACCGTGGCTGCGGTAGAAGCTATTAGTCTTGCGACGGTCGCAGAAGATCTGCTGGCGAGCCTCATCGCCTCTTAAACTACGCAATGATTTTATCAGCCATAATGACGGTCGTCAAGCTGGACCTGGATAATTGATTGCGAACGATTCTCCTTCGGCACGTACGCACACGTCACCTCCGTGCGATGCGGATTGTGGCCCAGCCACATTGCTAACTCGTGCCGTGCCTCCATTTCTGTGTAACCGAGAGCATCTTTGATCCCGACGAACTCACAGGCCGCCGTTGCCCGGAACCCATGCACGCCACGCCGATGAATTCCGAGTGTGTCACAACCTTGACGCACGCGTCGTTCTAAGCCATCTTTCCACAATCGCCCGGGTTGCTCGCTCAAATAGACGAAGCGTCTCGACAAATCCAGCGTCTTCAGAACGTCGGCGTGTAGACCTGAATATTTCGCACCCGCCCACCTTTACCTTGCAACTCGACCCGCACCTCGTCCATGAAGACCTTATCCGAACGAAGATGCAGCGTCTCATCGATCCGTGCTCCGCAGGACAGGATGAAATCCAACGCCTGACCGAATTCCGAATCACGCTGCCTGATCCAGTCCTTGATGGCCGTCGCCTCGTCAGGCGCGTAGGGGCCGCGTGGCGGATTGCGTCCACTGATAGTCCAGTCTTCCGGCACAATCGCCTCATGAATCCAGTTCATCGCTCGCAGCCCTTCCTGCAATTTCTTGAATGCCGCGAGCAATGTGCGCATCGTGTCCGGGGTATAGGTCGCCGCCTTTTCACCCAGATACTCGGCTACTATCTCCCGATCGACGTCGCAGAACAACTTCACCTCAGGGTATTCCTCTCGCAGCCAGTTGGTGAAGGTGATGGCCTGATCAAAGACGAGATTCTTGTAGCCGAAACTATACAGGCCGTTGACGGCCAGTCCGGGTCAGGCTGGGTTCGTGAGTGCCACCGCGTAAGCGTTAGTCTCACTGACCTCCATTTAGACGATTTCCTCCAAAGATTAAACATTTCTGCAATGGGTCTGGCCGTAAATATCAACAGGCACGAAATCATGCCAGAAACCACCGCGATTAGCGCATACGCTTCATTGACTGCTTTGAGCGCCACATACAAGGCAAGGAAGAACGGAATCGTAATGACCGCAATGACAACCATAAAGAAATCCAGCGACATTAGCCCGGCCAGTGCGTCGTTGTGAATGGTTGTGAAAATATCCAGCGGGGAAGCAAGCCCCGGTTTATACGGCCAGATGAAATAGATGAAAATCGCGAGTATAGTTAGCACTGACATGAGAACGCCACACACGCCCCCGATGATATAAAGTTCTCTCCAGCGTGGATCAGCGATTTCGGCGTCAGCCAGCTGCGTCTGTTTTGATTTCGACATGCCCATTCTCCCGATGAGGTGATTCACACTTGATGGATAAAAACTGAAATCCCAATCCGTGCAGGTGGCGCAGCAGTCCGATCAGGCCCGCTTGATCGGTCGACGCCGCCACCCGCGTCGTCGTCGCCTCTGTCCGCACTTGCGTCACCCACAGCGGCGTGAGTGCATTCAACTCGTCAACATCCACCGATCCACGCAGTTGAATGAGGTAGGTATGCTGATCGGGCATGGCGGCCTCGGTTACGCGGGCTGTAAAACCCATTGACCTTCACGGCGTCCCATCTGGAGGAAGCGGCGGGCTACCAGGATGTAGAAGATCTCCAGGAACAGCACCGAGAAGATCGAGATGTAGAGGCCAATCACTGGCACATACAACCCCAGCGAGATGACGTTCGCCAGAACGGCCATGCGGGCCGTGGTCTTGCTGAAGAGCTCGCTGCGCCACATGACCACCCCGATGAGGGTTCCGACCAGTGCTCCGACAATGTAGGACACGTGAAAAGCGGTACCCGTATAGGTCGCCAGCATCGATTCACCGGCAGCCAGATATATTGTCCGCTGCGTCTCGGTGGTGGCCGCGTTGTACTGGTTGCCAAGCGTGAGCATGTTGATCGAAGTGTTTGAAGCGACATACGCTGCTGCCACGATCAGGCCCAGCGCCAGCGCGATGGTCATCCAGGCTTCATTGGTTCGCCGCAGAGCAATGAACAGCGCCACCAGCATGACGATGCCCAGCATCTGATCGATGAGGAGCAAGAGGTCGAGATTGAGCAGACCGATTAGGGGATTGCTCTGAAAGACGGCGAAATATCCCTGAGCCGTCGAGGGTGGCGGCCATGCTATAAAGATGACGACTTGCAACGGAATGAAGATGGCCGTCAGTAAGGCGGCCGCACCGCCCAGCCGATAGAGCCACTGCCAACGCGCCTCGTCTTGATCGAACTTTACCTTGTTCATGAGTTGCTGCCTCCAACTGTGATGTTGAAACCATTCTACTCACAGGCGGCAGCACAGTCAGCAGGCGAAAGGCTAATTTTGCGGGGTATTCAGCGCACAGGGGGATTACTCAAAAGTGTAAGTCTTACAACAGATTCAGTTGTCGAGCGCGGGCGACGGCCTGCGTGCGGCTGGTCACACCCAACTTGGCGAAGATATTGCTGCTGTGCTTTTTCACCGTGTGCAGCGTGATCACCAGCCGATCGGCAATCGCCTGATTGGAGCAGCCTTCGCCAATCAATTGCAGGATCTCCATCTCGCGCTTGCTCAACGGCTCGATCAGTTGATCGCTCGCGACGGACGATACGGTTGGGATCGGCGCTCGATCGGCAGCAGGCAAGGCCGCCAGCAATTCGCGTGCATAGTGCTTCAATCGATCGGGCGTTGCGGCTCGATCGGCAACCGCTTGCAGCAACGGTATGATCGCCGGCCCTTCTTCCAGAAAGAGCAGAATACACCCTTCTGGTTCAGCCAGTTCCAACGCTTTGAGACTATCCGTCAGGCTGGCTAAGTTGTTTCCGAGGGCTGCTTGCATGCGGGCGCGCAAGAGGAGCGCCACCAGCGCGATCGGGATGTACTGACCCTGAATCGCCTGATCGATCAGCCGATCGGCCAGCTCGATCCCGGCGTTCAAACTCAACCCGGCGTGCGTGGTCAGTGCCCGCTGCACAAAAACGCGCAGGGCACTGTTGGCGATGAGGCCCCGCGGGTAAGTGATGGTGCGCCCGGTTTCGAGATCAGGCATGGACAACTTGCCTTGAGAGAAGGTGGCCCAACGGTTCAGCACGCTTTCTGCCATAGCGCTACGATTTTGCGCCAACAGGACGCGCACCTGCTGCGCGATGACTTCCTCGCGGACGGCCGCCGGGGCCGAAGTCTGCATCAGATCGACCACCGTTTGAATCTCGCGCGCGGCTCCGTCCAGATCGCCCTCGATTTGCAGCAGGCGCGAACGAATGACGCCGAAGTAAGCCGCGGCATCGCTGTAACCGCTGAGCACGCTTACTTCGACGGCGCGCTGAAAATAGCGTCGCGCCTGCGCGATCTGATTCCATTGATAACAGACCTCACCGAGCTCGCCATACACGGCTGCGGCGATCGGCGGCAGCGATCCGGAGCGCTCCAGCCGCTCGATACTCTGCGAAGCAAGGTTGAACGCCAGATGTAGCCGACCGTGCTGCAGCGCCAGCAAAGCCAGGCCAGCGACGCCCGACATCTCGACGATCAAACTGGCCGACGATCGGCCGTACTCGATGAGGCGCTGATAGGCCTCCACGGCACGCTCGTAATCGTCTAACTGTTGATAGGCCCCGGCCATCGCCAGGTAGATTTGACTGCGCACGCGTGCTTCCTGATCCGGCACGATCGACAGCGCGCGCTCCGCCAGCGTCAAGCCTTCCGTTGGTTTGCCTTGCGCATTAATCAGCGTGGCTTGCAGAGCCAGCCATTCGGCCTGCAAAGCAACACTTTCGATCTGCTCCGTGGCAAAGATTTCCTGCAAGCGTGCCACATACACAAACACTTGCTCAAAACGGCCATGCAGCAGATGCATCCACGCAAAGGCCAGACTGGTCCGGGGACTATGCTGGCTCCACCCCGGTGGAATCGCGCGCAGCCAGCTGTCCACGGTCTTCGCATACCACTGCATCAGCATGTCGGTGGCATGCGTTTCGATCAGCTGCACAGCCAGGGCATAGTCAGCCGCGGCCAAAGCATGCTGAATGGCCTCAGTGGGCATGCCGGCCTGAGCATACCACCGGCTGGCTCGCCGATGTAGCTCAGCCTGATCGATGGGCTGAGCCTGTTGTCGATCACGCAGCAAGTCGGCAAACAGATGATGATAGCGATACCAGCGTTGTTCATCGTCGAGCGGGATCAAGAACAAGTTGGCACTCAACACCCGATCGAGCAGCTGCTGCCCATCGGTTCGTCCGGTGACCGCATCGCAGACCTCGCCGTTCAACTTGTCCAGGATTGAGGTTTGCAGTAGAAAGTGTTGAACTTCGACCGGCTGTCGATTCAAAACCTCTTCGGTGAGATAGCTCAGGATGAAGCGCTGATTGCCGCTGAGCGTGGCGATAAAACTCGATGGATTGACGCGATCGCGGATCGAGAAGCCAGCCAGTTGCAGCCCGACGATCCACCCCTCGGTGCGATCTTCCAGCGCGGCGACATCGATCGGCGACAGCGCCAACCCCAGCACTTCATTCAAAAACTGATCGGCCTCACGCTCGCTGAAGCGTAGATCGCTGGCGCGGATTTCGGTCAGCTGATTGTTGGCGCGCAGCCGGGCCAGCGGCAGCGGTGGATCTTCGCGCGTGATCAGCACCAGATGAAGTGATGGCGGCAGATTAACGATTAGTTTTTCCAGCACTTGCAGGATGAAGCGATCCTGGATCACGTGAAAATCGTCGAGGACAAGTACACCACGGCCTCCCCAGGCCAGGGCGTCGTTGATCAGAGTCGTGCTGATGATTTCCGCCGGCGGCAGCTTGCCCGAGCGCGGCACGCTGCCAAGCTCGCGCCCCAGATTCTCATTCACCTGTTGTAAGGCCGCGATCAAATAAGTGAAGAAGCGCCCGGAGTCATCGTCGTCGGTATCCAACGATAACCAGGCAACCGGCACATCCAGCGTGCTTGCCCAGTCGCCGGCACACTGTGTTTTGCCGAAACCGGCCGGGGCGGAAACCAGCGTAAGTGAGTGACCGGCGGACCATCCTTCAGTCAGTCGTTGACTGAGCTGCGGACGTTGAACTCGTTTAGACGGAGAGACAGGACGATGCAGTTTGGTAGCCAGGAGATTCAACATGCAGTGTATTATAGTCTCAACCTCGATTCAGGCGATCTATTCGCACGCAAGATGCTCTCCGTCCACATCTTGAGATCAATATCCGCCGAAATGCCGATGACCCATCGTCCATGATCCGTACAATAGATATGATCCAATCAGGTCAAGCAGGTATTTCTGGCCCACCAAGATCGACTGATTCTTGTAACCTTCGATCCCATGATGTCGTCGTCGATGCTAGGTGCGGCATAGGCGCTCTCTAATGATGTTCATCCACATCCGTTCTTGAGAAGCAGGAGGATTTCCTTGCCACCGTTCATATTCAGCGTATTCATGGTGTTGCATGGCATGGTTCATCTGTTGTACTTTGGGCAGAGCGCACGGCGTTTTGAGCTGCGTCCCGGTATGACTTG
>JACRBO010000154.1 GCA_016219235.1 Chloroflexota bacterium | reverse complement strand
TGGATCAAGATGGGCGACAGGCCGGCATTGGCAGTGGACGTGAACACGACGATGAAGGCCAGCAAGAATAACGGGCGGGGCAGGTCGACGAAAGTCTGACGCAAGCGCAACTTCAGCCAGTGGATCTGCTGGCTGTCCAGCAACTGTGGTGTATGCGGCACATGCTGCCAGGTCTCCGGCACATCGCGGATGGCGACGACCAGCCCAAAGGCATTGAGAACGGCATATAACAAGAAGATTAAGCTCCAGGCCGTCTGATCAAAGTTGGTGAACAGCAAAAGTGGTGCGCCGATCACCGCGCCGTACAGGCCGCCGCGCGCCAGCATCTCTTCCACCGAGCCGAACAGGTTGCCCTGCTTGCCCTGCGCGGCCAGGTCGGCGGTGATGGCGTACGCGCTGATCCACAACATGCCCGCCGCGATGCCCTGCACGATGCGGCCCCAGAACAGCCACTCGTAAGAGGCGCCGGCCGCAAAGAACAGATTCGAGACCATTTGCAGCGCCAGCCCGGCGATGAAGAACCGCCGCCGTCCCCAGCGATCCATCGCCGGGCCGATAAAGGGTCGCATGAGCAGCGTCATGAGCGCGTAAATACCCAGTAGATCGCCCACTTGCGTGGCGCTGACACCTAATTTATCGGGTGCATAGATTGGGATGCCGAGCGTCAACACACCAATGGGGAATGAGGATAGGGATAACGCTCGCCGCATCTGGGTGAGCGCTCGTGAGGTATCAACCGTAACCGCATGAGACATACCGAACTCCAACCAGCCGCCTGGCAATCAACCTTCAGGCGACGGTTTAATGAGCGGCGATTATATCAGACCTGAGGGGTTTCCGCGAAGTGAGCCAGCTGGGTCATCGTCGGACGGGGCGGCGTGCTGCAAGATGGTCTTGAGCCGCTTCTCGAAGTCGTGGCGGGTCAACATGACCCGCCGCCCGCAGGTCTGGCACTTCAGGCCAATGTCCGCGCCGATGCGGGTGACTTGCCAGTCGAAGCTGCCGCAGGGGTGCGGTTTGCGCAGGCGCACGACATCGCCGACGTTAATGGTGACGGGCATGACGGATTCTCCGGGCAGGATTATACCATCGGGTTGGGGGTGATCACCTTTGAAGATTCGCTGTGTCACTCACACCCAATTTGCGTTATAATCAAAGTGCGCCAGGCGCGAGCGAGAAATATAGGAGGAGAGACTATGTCAGCCCCACTTCAAAAAGGCGAATATCATTCGTCTGTTGACGACATTAAGGAACAGAAACCGATCTATGATTACCGGGATTGGGTGACGACGGCCAACGCGACCGCCTGGAATGTAGAAGAGGCCACTCCTCAATCGGCTAATGGTGTTGAGGAGACCCCGACTTTGGCCGACCTGAATCAAATGGTGGATGCCAGCGCGTTGCCGTCAGGCGACAAATCGTCGATCAAGCAGACGTTGGCACACATTCAATCGGCCATTATCCAACGTGACGACCTGGACTGGGATACCTTGAAAGACGGCCTGACTTCGGTCGGAGCCAAACTGCCCGCACTGCAACCGCGTTTGAAGTTATGGATCGAGCATGTGCCGGGCGCGCAGGAATCGGTGCAGAGTCTGGTGCGTATTCTCTACAAATAAACTCTAATGCACACCGTGCATCGACCACAAAGGCGGGCCTATGATGGATCAGGGTTCGGGTGGTAATTCGTCGTCCAACTCCGGGCGGCAGGCGGGGCGCAACTTGCGCGACTATGTCCTGCCGCTCTTGTTGTTGCTGGGCCTGATTGCGGTGCTGTTTGTCGCGACCGCGGTGATCGCGTCGTTCTACTGGCTGTGGATCGCGCGGGTGGTGATTATCGTGCTGGCCGGCACGCTGCCCGTGATGATCTACAGCGCCTTTATTCAAGGGCGCGGGCGCATTCTCTATCGCGAGTACAAGCAAGCCTTGCGCCGCTTAGGCTACCCCGAGGTGGCCCAGCAGTATCAAGAGAAGTTCGAGGCGATCTACGGGCCGGTGCGCTTTCTCGATCCGGAACGCGCGTCCGGCGTAGGCGCGAATGTGGTCGATCGGCTGGATATTGCCGAGGTCAATACGCGGCCGTTGAACTCCCCGATTGTGGTTGCGACGCTGCTCGGTTTTCTGGGCTGGATTCTGGTGTTCTTTCCGCCGTTGGCCCCAGCCGAGCAGTTGGTGCCCAATCCCACACCACTGGCCTACGGCTTTCTGGGGGCGTATGTGTTCGGGTTGGGATCGTTAGTGCGGCAGTACGTGACCGACGATTTGCAGCCGCGCTATTATGCCAGCCTGGCACTGCGCTATCTGACCGTCTTCGTGCTCTCGGCGTTGATCGGCCTGGCGCTGCCTTTGCAGCAAGCAGCCGAAGGGATCGCTGGGGGGCAGCTATCGATCGGGTTGTCCGATCAAATTCTCATCGTCGTATTCTTCGTGGGTCTGTTTCCCTCAATGGGTCTGCGGCTGATCCAGCGCGCAGCGATCGCTACTTTGGGCCGGTTGAAAATCAAAGCGTTTGAAGAAGATCAACCGCTGAGCCTGCTCGACGGCTTGACGATCTATCAGGAAGATCGCCTGCTGCTGGAAGGGATCGAGAACCTGCAAAACCTGGCCAGCGCCAACATCGTGGATCTGATGTTGAAGACGCGCTTCCCGGTGGAACAGATCGTCGATTGGATCGATCAGGCGTTGCTGCACATGCACACCGGCGAGTATGCGGTGGCTTTTCGGAACAGCGCCATGCGCACCGCCACCGATTTTCTGGACGTGCACCGCAAGACACCTGAGGCGCGGCGACAGGGGCTGGCCGATCTGCTGGTGAGCCAGCTGCCCAAGGCCAACAACCCGCCTGTTACCCTGACTGCGACGACGGCTCTGGCGATGTTCGATTCACTGGCGACTGCGCTGGAGACCGATCCCAATATGTTTAACGTGCGCTACTGGCGCAGTCACGCGTTTGAGACCCTGCCCGACGATGTGGAGCGCATGCGCATTTCGGCCGACTTGCAGCTGATGCAGGGGTTGCCCATCGGCGCGATCGAGACATACGATAACCTGCTGCACGATTTCCCCAACTATCCCTCGGCGCTGTTGTATCGCGGTCTGGCCCACTTCATGCGCAAGGACTACGAGCGCGCCATTACCGATTACACGGATGCCATTCAGCGCGGTGGAGCGCAGTGGACCAATGCGCGCTACGCCTATGTGGAGCGCGGGCGCGCACTGCGCCAGATCGAGGACTACGAGCAGGCCGCCAGGAACTATCAGGAGGCGATGGACGCCTATCCCGATTTTCGCGAAGCACAACTGGAATTGGCCTACGTACAAAGTACGCGCCTCAATCTGCACGAAGCGGCGATCAAGAATCTGGACGCCGTCATCGACGCCAAATTCAAGGAGGCCGATGCGCTCGCATTGCGGGGCACAGCCCGGTACGAATGGTGGAAGGCGCTCAACCGGGCAGCCGCTCATCCGATCGCTGATCTGGCTCTGGCGCGCGACGATTTGCAGCGAGCGGTGCGTCGCAAGCCGGAACTGATTCAGGTCTACATTAATCTGGCACTCGTTCTCAAAGAACTGGGCTTGCCCGATGTGCAAGAGCAGACATTGACACGGGCGTTGGAACAACTGCAGAAGACGCCTGCACCGGACAGCGAATACCGGGTGCGGCTGGATCGCGGCTACTTGCAATTACAGCGTCGCCGATTGGCTCAGGCGGTAGAAGACTTCCGTGCCGCTACTCAAATCTTTCCGGCGGAAGCGACCGCCTATGTATTCCTGGGCATTGCCTACACTCAGCAGCAAGACTGGCCGAAGGCGCTGGCTGCGCTGCAACAGGCGGCCGATCGGGATGCCACGGGAACGGCGGTTTACCCGGAACTGATCAATCTGGGCGGAGCGGCCTTGGCGCAGCAGCAGTTGGACATCGCACAGCAGGCGCTGAGCCAGGCCGTGCCGTTAGCCAGGGCAGGCCGCGACTTCATCGGACAGGCTCGGGCGCAGTTGAGCCTGAGCCGCATCTATCATGCGCAGAGCGCCTGGCCGGACGCGCGCCGCGAAGCAAACGAGGCCGCGCAGGCCGCGCGCGCTCGGGACGAAGGGCTGTACACCGAAGCGATCTATGAGTTGGGCCTGGCGATCTGGAAGATGGGCGATGCGAGCGAGGGTGTGAAGCAGCTCACCACCAGCGCGGCATTGTTTGAAGCTTTGGATCGTAAGCGTGAAAGTGCGCAGGCCTACTATCAACTGGCGCTGGCCGCGCCTGAGGTCGATGCCAAGCGCAAGGCGATCAAGAAGGCCAAAGCTAAGTTGGAGACGCTGGCTGACGCCTTCACCGACGACGATGCGAAGTTGCAGACCGCGCTTGATGATCTGGAAAAGACCTTGCCGCGGTTATTTGGGTTAGGGTAAACACAGTCACACACACGCACGATTGGTGACGTGTGCCGTTAGGCGGCCGGATTCCCGCCGACAGCACGTGGAAATGACCGATCCGGTAGAACATGCCGGGCTGCAGCGTGATGGTTGATCTCCGCCCAACGGCTGATCTTAGATCGGCCGTTGGGCGGAGATGTGTCATGTTGATTGCGGGTATAATCTCCGGCTGAACGCTTGCGATCAGGAACGAAGCCGTGTCAATTATCCACGTTGAAGACCTCACGAAAGTTTTTCGCCTCACCCACAAAGACCCCGGCGTGGCCGGCGCATTCAAGGCGTTGTTCAAGCCGCGCTACGAAGACAAAGTCGCGGTAGACGGCATCCGCTTCGATATCGAACCCGGCGAAGTGGTCGGGTACATCGGCGTAAACGGCGCGGGCAAATCCACCACGATTAAGATGCTGACCGGCATTTTGATGCCGACGCGCGGCACAGTGCACGTCCTCGATCGCGATCCGTATCGACAGCGCGTGGCTAACGCCCGCGACATCGGCGTGGTCTTCGGGCAGCGCACGCAGTTGTGGTGGGACCTGGCCTTGATCGAGTCGTTGAACTTTGTGGCGCGCATTTATGAACTGCCGCTCGGTCGCTACCAACAACTCCTCGATGAGTTCGCCGAAACACTGGAGTTGAAAGACTTGTTCAAAGTGCCGGTGCGCAATCTGTCGCTGGGGCAAAAGATGCGGGCCGAACTGGCCGCGACGTTGATCCACGAGCCGCAGATCGTGTATCTGGATGAGCCGACGATTGGTCTCGACCTGATCGTGAAAGAGCGCATCCGCGAATTCATCAAAGAGCAGAATCGGACCCGAAACACGACCGTGATTCTGACGACGCACGATCTGGGCGACATCGAAGAAGTGTGCCAGCGCGTGATCATCATCGACGCGGGCAAGCTGATCTACGATGGGCCGCTGAGCCTGATCAAAGATCGCTTTGGCAAGTTCCGTGAGATCACCTTTGAGACGGTGAAGCCGGTTGGATTGATCGATTTGCCGATCGGGGCCGAGATCGCCGCGCAGGCGGATCGCAAGTTGTCGCTGAGATTCGATCGGACGATCACCACCGCCAGCCAGGTCGCGGCGTCGCTGATGAATCAAATCGAAGTGGCGGATTTTTCGCTGGCCGAGCCTGATCTGTCGTCGATCGTGAAGCAGATTTACAGCGGCGCGCTGCGCGGGGAGTTGGCCGCATGAGACGCCTCGTGCGCGTGTATGGAGCGGTGCTGGCGATGGTACCCAAATTCTACATGGCCTATCGCGCATGGGTGTGGGCCGAGTTCATCGTGCAGATTGTCTCGATGACGATTTTGGTCTTCTTCTGGCGCGGTGTGTACGCCAACAGCACCACGCTCAGCGGATTGAGCCTGGCGGCCACGCTGAACTACATCCTGATCGCGCAGATGCTGCTGCCGCTGATCGAGAATCGGCTGATCTTTAACTTCGGTTGGATGATCCGCGAAGGACAAGTGGCGATCGATCTTTTACGCCCGATGGATTTTCAGGCCCGCTTCTACGTGGATGCGGTGGGCAATCTGGGCTTGAATCTGCTGCTGAAGGTGCCGCTGTTGATCATCGCGGTGGTTTTCTTCGGTCTGCAATTGCCGGGTGATCCGCTGGTGTGGGTGGTGTTCATCATCGCGCTGCTGTTGGGGCACGCAGTGTTATTTTTCTTCGACTGGATCTTTGCGTGCCTGGCGTTTTACAGCACGGAGACGTGGGGGCTGAGCGTGGTGCGCGTGGCCGTGGCGACGTTCTTTAGCGGCTCGCTGATGCCGCTGGAGATGCTGCCCGATTGGCTGCGCGGCATCGCCAATGCGCTGCCGTTCGCGCAGTCGGTGGCCGTGCCGGTGTCGCTGCTGAGCGGCATCACGCCGATAAGCGGTGCGCCCGGCGTGTGGGCGGTGCAGCTCAGCTGGTTGGTCGGATTGGCGCTGATCTCGCGAGCGGTGTTCAATGCGTCGCTGCGCAAAGTCACCGTGCAGGGCGGCTGAAGCTAACGTGGAGTTGAGAAGCTAACCGCGAATTCACGCGAATCGGCGCGAATAATTCAATTGGCGTTGATTCGTGTTGATTCGCGGTCGATTGCTGGAATCATGCTAAAACGGTATACATCTCTCTACTGGTATTTCTTATTGCAGCGCTTCAAGATTTTGATGGAGTACCGCGTCAACTTCTTTATCGGCGCGTTCTCCACCGTCTTAATGCAGTCGGCGGGCGTGCTGGCTGTCTGGGTGATCATGCGGCAGATTCCCGACATCAACGGCTGGACGCTGAACGAAATCCTGCTGATCTACGGCCTGCTGACGCTGGCGAAGTCGATTAACCACATGTTCGCCGACAACCTGTGGGTTATCGGTTGGGGCTACATTCGCCCCGGCGGCTTCGATCGATTCCTGGTGCGCCCGATCAATCCGTTGTTTCACCTGTTGGCCGATCGGTTCTGTCACGACGGCCTGGGCAACTTGCTGGTGGGCACGGTGCTGGTGGGTATCTCCTCACATGCGCTGGGTATCGTCTGGACGCCGCTGAATCTGCTGTATCTAATCATGGTCGTGATCAGTGGCGGTGTGATCTTCATCGCGCTGAATTTGATCACGGCCACATCGGCCTTCTTCATCATCGAATCGATTCCGATTACGCAGGTGATTTTCAACACGCACGAATTTGCGCGCTTTCCGCTGACGATCTATCCGCGCGCGATTGGCTTGATCATGACGTGGCTGATTCCGTATGGCTTCGCGTCGTTCTATCCGGCCAGTCAACTGCTGGGCCGCGATGTGGGCGCGCTGGCGTGGCTCAGCCCGTTCGTGGCGGTGATCTTGGCCGTGATCAGTTATCGCGTGTGGTTGTTCGGGCTGCGGCACTCTTCGGGGACGGGTAGTTAGAAGTAAGAAGTTGGATGTTGGAGGTTGGAAATTGGAGACGAGAGTCTAGGTGATCTAAATGAATGCTTCCGATACTCTTATCATTCACGACGTTGGAATCGAGGCTGAAGATGTCGGTTTCGGCTTACTGCTGCCCCACATGCGGTGGATCTATACCTTATTGGTAATTCCCCTCGTCTGGATACCATTGACAAGGTGGGTATGCGAACGCTTGACTGGAAATGCTCAAGGGGAGGCAATGGCTATTGCCGGGTTTATCTGTGGCTTAACATTCTTCATCATTGGATCAGGCTGCACATGGTGCACAATCGAAGTGACCGCCACCGAATTCAAGTTCTCTTCTTGGGCAGGTGCTGCTGTCTGGCAGCGCGCGGACATCGATACCGTGGAGGTCCATCATAAGTTCGACGCCTCTGATCAGAGGACCGTGACCGATTTTGAAGTCGTCTTTTGGATTTTCATTCCCTGCATGGTAGTGTTTCTGCTTACGGGAAGCTCCCACTTTTGGTTTGGACTCGCGGGGATACTGTTTTTTGCGGGAGGAATACCGCATATCCATCGCTACAACCGGGGCGAACTGGATGTTCGTGTCTCTCGGAAACAGGCGGGTTTATTGGAACCAAGAACAATTGCTGTACGGTGTAAGCGCGATCAAGCTCAATCGCTCGCCGCGGCTCTTCGTTCCGATCATGTTACATCGTCGGACTCAGCGTGGATGAAACGCCTTACCGATCCTGTTGACTGATAATCGCAAACTTGCCTACCAATATGCAGCCTGATTCTTCGATCACATTCATTTCATCTAAAAACAAGCGTCTCTGGGCCGGGAAACGTCGCGAGTTAGCACGGCGTGAGGAGGTGCTCCACAATCTCGCCCGCCAGGCAGGCGTACCACTTCTGCCTCAGTGGAGGGGCATACGCATTATCAGGACCTACATCGGCTGCGCCGGAGTTGGTGCGTTCCTTACCGGCGTGTTTGTTTTGGGCCTGGCGATTGCGTGGTTCATATAGGTAGAGTTTTGGCGGTATCTCGGCGACCGTGCTATGGGGATGGGACTTGCGGTCGCCCTGTCACTAGGGCTGTTGACCTACCCTTGGTATACTCAGCGCGGACGCGATCAGTTCGTCTATCCTCCGTGTGTGCGCCAGTTGTACCGGCAGTTGATCGACTCTGGCCAGATCGCAGTTTGCGAAGTTCAATCAACTGAAACGCTGGCGGAATCAAAGTATCTCATCCATTATCACTTTACCCTTCCCGCAAACAACCAGAGTATCACCGGTCAGTATGTGACCGACCGACAATTTCCAGCGGGAACCAAAATGGCCGTTATCTATCTGGATGCAAATTGTCATGCACTTCTTTAGAAGACGTCAAACTCGATCTACCCATACCAACTCTGCACCACTGATCTACGAAAATAACCGCGCCCTTCTGGAAGGCAAGCGCGAGACACTGGTGCAGCCAGAAGAAGCCCTCGACAATTTGGCGGCCTCTGTCGGCATTACGAGGCCAGAAGGATGTGGCTGTGCAGGCTGTATGGGCTGTGCCTCAGTTTACATGATAATTTTGACAAGAGCGTTCATCGCATTGGGCGCACTTATGATGGTTATGGGAATTGGGTGGCTGTTGTACTATCGGCATCTGGAACCTAATACAGCCATACCTGCATTGTTCTTGGTGTTTGGCGCGATCCTGCTTACGCCTGGAGGTGGACCTCAATATATTCTCGGATCTCAAGCGGCGGAACAATATCGAGTATATTTAAGAGGTCTTTACAACCAACTGCTCGCGCATGGGCAAATTGTGGAAGGGACCATCGTCAGCGTAGAACCAGTCATGGTAGGACAGGTTATTACAAAACAAGTTCTTATTCATTATCGTTTTGCCGTGCCCAGTCAATGTGAGAACTGCGAAGGCCAGTACAAGCTATTACCCAAAAGAACCTTTGAACCCGGCGAAAAGGTGACTGTACTCTATCTAAGCAGATTTATTCAAGTTCTGCTCTAGCTGGATGCCCGATAGAAGCGTTCGGGCATGACGAATTAGCGCAAGACTTGTAAATCAACCTAGAATCGTCCTACCGTAGGGAGGCGAGATGTTAAGCCGTGATCAAGCCCGCCGCGAGGCCATTGCCAAAGCACAGATCGAGGTCCGTAAACAGCCCGTCTATCTCGATACAGAAACGACCGGGCTGAATCCGACCGATCAGATCGTGGAGATTTGCCTGATCGACAGCGACGGCAGCGTATTGTTTGAATCACTGGTGAAGCCAACGGCGAGGATCCCCTTCGATGCGACGCGCGTCCACGGCATCACCGAGGTGATGGTGGCAACTGCGCCGACGTGGCCTGAAGTCTGGCCGCAAGTCAGCGCGGCGTTAGCGGGACGGCAGTTGGGCATTTACAACGAGGAGTACGATCTGCGCTTGATGCAGCAGTCGCATCGAGTGCACAGACTAGACTGGTTGACGCCGGAGTTCACGTCGTTTTGCATCATGAAGCTGTACGCGCAGTTTCGCAGCGAGTGGGATGCGCGGCGCGGCAACTATCGCTGGCACAGCCTGGAGAACGCGCGGCTGCAGTGCCGATTGGATTTGCCCAATGCCCATCGGGCGCGGGCCGATGCCTTGCTGGCGCGCGCGGTATTGGAGTACGTGGCACGACAGATCTAAATCAAACGCCCGGTCAAACTTGACCGGGCGTTGTCGTTAAGTGGTTTCTTGCGGCGTACCGGCCAGGACTTTCTCGATCTCATTGGCCGTGCGGCGCACCTCGTACATGACCAACCCCAACTTTGCCTCTTTGCTGACCATCGCCGCCAGCGCCGCTTCACGGCCTACCGGTATGACGACGATGCCGCCCTCGCTGCCATCCAGCAAAATGCGATCGATCTCGCCGCGCGCCAGGCGTCCCAGAACGCGTTCGCCTAATGCGATGATCGAAGCGGCCATCGCCGCAATCTGCGGGCTGTCGATGGGATTCTCCAGGCGCGAGCGGCCATCGCCGGCATACGCGGCCACGACGAAACCCTCGGTGCTAACCACGACCGTGCCAAACAGGCCGCCGACTGTGGCGTGCAGTTGCTGCAAAATCTCTTCGAGTAATTGAACGCGATATTCGGCCATACGGCCCCACGTCTTGCGAAAGGTGTTGTCAGTATACCCCGACTGATCAACCGAGGCAACCGGGCGCGGGTTACAATCGCGTGACAGTCTCCAACGTGCGCGCCAGCGACGCGGCGAGCACGTCGGCGGCGGGGTTCGCGGCCCGATTATTACGCCGCACGAGCGCGATTTGCCAATCGGGCAGCGTGACGTCCGCCAACGGCAATTCAATCAATGTGCCGGCTTCAATCTCCAATCGCGCGGAAATCGCCGGAATGATGCTCACCCCCACCCCGGCGATCAACAGACCTTTCACCAATTCCACCGGACTTAGCTCGAGCCAGTTTCGACCGCCATCCGGGGCGCTGGTCTTAACTTCTTCAAGGAACGATTGATAAGCGGGGCCCCAGTAGGATACCAACAGCCGATCGGCAGCTAAGACCGATCGAGACAGTGCCCGCGCCCGATGGGTTGATCCGGCGACACAGATCAATTTGGATCGAAACACCATCACCGTCTCGATTTGTGGCTGCACGATCGGGCCTGAAATCAAGGCGAGTTGGACCACATCGTCCAGCAGCAGCCCCGGCGATTCCCACGAATGCGCCGATCGAACCTGTACCTCGATGTCGGGATGTTCCTTTTGAAAGGCCACGAGCGCGGGCGCAAAGAGATACGCGCCGGTCGTCACCGTGACGGCGATGCTGACCCGTCCGCCTGATCCGGTGTGTGCGGCCCGTACCATGTCCTTGCCTTGCTTCAACACCTCGAGGGCGCGCTGCGCGTAAGAGAGGAATGCTTCGCCTTCGGGCGTGAGCGCCACGCCGCGTCCCTGTCGCCGCACCAGCGTCGCGCCGAGTTCGCGCTCCAGCGAGCGCAGCCGATCGCTAATCGTTGGCTGGCCGAGGTCAAGTTCAGACGCCGCGCGGCTCAGGCTGCGATAGCGCGCGACGGATAGGAAGGCGAGCAGTTGATCTTCGGTCATAGACGTGGTGCGTAGTGCGTGGTGCGTGAAGTATCGCTTTTTCCGATAGACGCTATGGCAAGTTCAGGATTGATCGATAGGTGAAACTGATTATACTGGAAAACAGCCTAAAACACGCACTACGCAACACGCACCACGGAGGCCGCATGTCTCAACTGGCTCAGACCATCTTTGCCGAACGCGCCGCGTTTTACACGACGAGTGTCGTCCATGCGGATAAGGCCGTGCTGGATCGTCTTGTGGAATTGGCGCGGCCCACAACGACCGATCACGTGCTGGATGTGGCGACGGGCACGGCGCATACCGCGCTGGCGTTTGCGCCGCACGTGGCGCACGTGATCGCGACTGACATCACACCGGAAATGATGGCTCAAGGCGAGAGGCTGCGGGCCGACGCGGGAATTGAGAATCTGGAATTCAGGATCGCTGACGCGCACGACTTGCCGTTTGAGGACGCGTCGTTTGACTTCGTCACGTGTCGCCGGGCGGCGCATCACTTTGTCGATGTGGCAAAGACGCTGCGCGAAATGACGCGCGTTTTGAAACCGGGCGGCCGATTGGTGATTGACGATCGGAGTGTACCGGAAGACGACTTCGCCGACGCGACGTTGAACCGGCTGGACTGGCTGCACGATCACTCGCATGTGCGGCAGTATCGAGCAAGCGAATGGCGGAGCATGATGCATGATACAAGATGCAGGATTGAAGTCATCGAGACTTACACCAAACATCGACCTTTGTCCGCGTTCACGAACGGCGTTGACGCAGTCGCTGTGGCGGAGATTGAAGCGATCGTGGCGGCGCTGAATGACGAGCAGCGCGGGCTGTTGAACGTTGCCGAGAAGGACGGCGAGACCTATTTGAATCACTGGTACGTGACGGTGATCGGGGTGAAGATAATGAGAAACGAGTGACGAGTGAGGTTGCGGCGAAGTAAACGGTTCGCGAGAAGTGATATACTATCGGCATGGACCCCGATTTTGAACGTGCCGTGCGTGAAGCGCTGGCCGATGTGAACTATGACATGGTGCCGGTTCTGGCGAAACTCTCGCCCGAACAGCGCTTCGCTATGATTGGTGATCTGGCCGATCACGCCCGCGAGACGTACATCG
>JACRBO010000139.1 GCA_016219235.1 Chloroflexota bacterium | reverse complement strand
GCTGCTGCTGGGCATTGGCGTGGTCTTCATTTTGCAGAACGTGATGACCAACACGCTGGTACAGATGTCGGCCCCCGACGGTTTTCGCGGCCGGATCATGAGCGTGTACTCGATGCTGTTTCAGGGCATGATGGGCGCGGGCCGCATGCAGGCCGGCCTGACCATGAGCCTGACCGGCGCGCCGTTCGCAGTGCTGATCGGGGCGGCGCTGTCGTTGATCTATAGCATGTTTGTGTTTCTTAAGTGGCCGAAAATTCGGCAACTCAAATAGCCACTCCAGACCTGTCAGGTGGCGCAGATGCGGCTTGTTTTCCACGCGCTGCGTGCGCCACCTGACAGGTCTCAAGCATTAGACTGAAGTCGCAGCGGCCTGAAGTTCTCGATACCCTTCTTCGCCCAGCACCATCAGCATTTCCTCGCGGAACACTTCATACAGCGGCTGCTTCGTCGCACAGAAGCGGCGGCAGTTCGCGCCGTCGAAGTCGTGCTCGGTTTCGTGATCGATGATCACTTCGCCGTTCTCCACGTACACGGGATACATCGCGCAGAAAAACGGCTTCAGGCCCAGCCCCGGCAAGCCCAACTGCCGCGAGGTCACTTGCAGCGCGCACAATCGATCGGGCCGCAGAAAGACGCAGCACGTGATCCCCGGTCGCACCGGATCAGCCACCACGTTCGTGCCGATCTTCACGCCGGACGGCGTGTCCTCATCCGGCTCCGGCGCGGAGAACCACGTGTTCGGATCGCGCCGTTCTTCCGGTAAATTGGCTTTAATCGTTTCAACGTGTGGAACGATCGGTTTGAGATCATCCGCGTCCAGCCACACGCCGCCGCTGCAACACGCGCCTTTGCACTCGTGCAGTAAACAGCGCTCCGCCTCAACCACTGCCAGCAATTCAGGATGAATCTTCAGTCCGTTGATAATCATGTTCGCCTCACAAAAAGAGACGCCCCAATGGAGCATCTCCACTTATCTACTTATCTACTTGTCTACTTGTTTCCTGAGCTACTTGATCAAGAACTCGCCATTGCGATAGAAGACCTCGCCATCGGCGGTGATTTCCGTGCCATCGCGCGTGTCGCAGATCATGTCCCAGTGCACGGCTGATTTGTTCACACCGCCCGTGTCGGGATAGGCCGCACCGAGTGCCATGTGGATGGTGCCGCCCAATTTCTCATCGAACAAGATGTTGCGCGTGAACTGTTTGATGGCGTGATTGGTGCCGATGGCAAACTCGCCCAGCGTGCGCGAACCGGCATCGGTGTCCAGCACGCTCAGCAGGAAGTCCTGGCCTTTAGTTGCGATGGCTTTAACCACGCGCCCGGCCTTGAATTCCAGTTCGACGCCGTCCACTTCGCGCGATTGATAGATGGCGGGATACGTGAACTTGACCCAACCGTCGGTGATGGTCTCTTCCGGCCCGGTGAAGATTTCGCCGTCCGGGAAGTTGCGCTTGCCTTCCGAGTTCATGAAGATGCGCCGATCGACGCCCACTTCCAGATCGGCGTTGGGGCCTGTGACGTGAATGCGACGCTTGCCCTTGAGCCAATCGATGTAGGTTTGCTGCCGCGCGGCCATCACGCGCCAACTGGCTACCGGATCAGGATCGTTCAGCAGGCCGGCCGCATACACAAACTCTTCGTAGTCGCGCAGGCTCATCTCGGCGTCCTGTGCGTTGGCTTCGGTGGGGAATAATGTCACACACCAGCGCAGATCACCGGTGGCGCTGCGCTGCATCATCGTCTCGGTCAGCACGCGCCGCGCCGAGGTTGCCATCGCGATCCGCTTCGGATCGACGTTGGACAGCGACTTGGTGTTGACATCCCCTTTGATCGCAATGCGCACATCAAAGTCACGCACGGCCATCAGCTCAAACGGATTGACGTACTGCACTTGCTCGTCTGAGCCGTATTTCAGCAGCAATTCAGTCGCGCCCGGCACCAGATCGAGGTGATTGTAACCGCTGCCCGCCGTAATGTGCGGATGGCCGCCCCGTTTGATGACCTGCTCGATAATCGCCAGCGTCAACGGCTGCGCCACCGGCGACGCAGTGATGTACACCCGATCGCCCGGCTTGATGCCGACCGAGTATTCGGTGATGACTCTGGCGAGTTTTTCAACACGCGGATCCGTCATGAATCTCCTTGAAAGACGACATGCGGTGATTATAACATCGCTATCGAGTGGATTCAACTCGATCGGGCGTTAACCGGCGATTCTCAATCGCACTTGACCGTGCTCAAGGCGGATGAGAATCCGCCGTTCCGAACCGCTGGATTGTCATCCAGCAGGAGCAATTCCAGCCAGAATAAGGATGGCCGGGCGTTAGCCAAACCGACCGGTGATGTAGTCTTCCGTGCGTTTCTCTTTTGGATTCAGAAACAGTTGCTTGCCCGGCGCAGCCTCGATCAGGCGGCCCTGCAAGAAGAACGCAGCCTGATCGGCCACGCGCGCCGACTGCTGAATGCTGTGCGGCACGATGACGATGGTGTAGGTTTGCTTCAACTCTTGCAGCGAATCTTCAATCTTCGCAGTCGAGATGGGATCGAGGCCCGACATTGGCTCGTCCAGCAAGATCACTTCGGGCTCCAGCGCCAGTACGCGCGCCAGACACAGGCGCTGCTGCTGTCCGCCCGATAGCGCAAAGCCCGACTCACTGAGCCGATCTTTCACTTCGTCCCACAACGCTGCCGATCGCAGGCTCTGCTCGACGAGCGTGTTGAGTTTACGGGAATCGCGCAGGCCTGCCAGGCGCGGGCCATATTCGATGTTCGCGCGGATTGACAGCGGCAGTGGCAGCGGCTGAGCAAACACGATGCCCACGCGGCGGCGCAATTCCGACACGCTGACGCTCGGCGCATAGATGTCTTGACCGTCCAGCAGCACCTGGCCAGACATGTGCGAACCATACGTCAGATCGTTCAGGCGATTGATGACACGCAGCAGCGTCGATTTGCCGCCGCCCGCCGGGCCAAACAGAGCCGTGATCTGGTTGGCCGCAATCGACAGCGTTACATCGATCAGGCTTTCCGTGCCGTCGTCGTAGGTGTAGGTGAGGTGCTCGATCTCGATCTTAGTGGCTAAAGTCATCTACCACTCACGCTTGCGGCGATAGTAACTGCGGATGATCGTCGCTGTCAGATTCATCGACAACACAAACACCATCAGTACCAGCGCGGTGCCAAACTGCAATTGCAGCGGCATGTTGGGCACCTGCGTGCTGATGACAAACAGATGATAAGGCAAGGCCATGGTCTTATCAAAGAGGCTGTTGGGCAATTGCGGCAGGAAGAAAGCCGCGACCGTAAACAGGATAGGGGCGGTTTCACCCGCGGCGCGTTCCAGCCCCAGAATCACGCCCGTAATCATGCCCGGCAGCGCATTGGGCAACACTACCTTGCGAATGGTCTGCCACTTGGTCCCGCCCAGGCTGATGCTGACCGTGCGGAAACTTTGCGGCACCGATCGCAAGGCTTCTTCCGACGTGCTGATGATCACCGGCAGCGTCATGATCGAGAGCGTAAGTGATCCGGCCAGAATCGACGAGCCGAATTGCAGCGCCAGCACGAACAAGCCCAGCCCGAAGAGGCCGTACACCACCGACGGGATGCCCGCCAGGTTGCTGATGGCCAATCGGATGAGGCGCGTGAAGTTGTTATCGCGCGCGTATTCGCTCAGGTAGAGCGCGATGGCGATGCCCAGCGGCACCGAGAAGACCGCCGTGCCGATCGTGAGCCAGAACGTGCCCACGATAGCGGGCCAG
>JACRBO010000152.1 GCA_016219235.1 Chloroflexota bacterium | reverse complement strand
GAGCACGGCCTGACGCCGTTTGTGACCTTGCATCACTTCACCTCGCCGCGCTGGCTGATGACATCCGGCGGCTGGGAAAGCGACGCGACTCCCGCTAAATTCGCGCGGTATTGTGAACGAATCACTCGTGATCTGGGTGATCTGATCAGCGGCGCGTGCACGCTGAACGAACCGAATATCGGCAACTTATTGGCTGCGATGCACTTGCGACCGCCGATGGAGCAGTTGCGCCGCGAGTCGTGGTGGCTGGCGGCGGCCCGATCGGTGGGGGCGACGCCCGAAGACTTCGCGCCGTACATGTTTGCGGCTTCACCGCAGGCGCAGCAGATCATGCTGGCCGCGCATCGACAGGGCTACCTGGCGATCAAAGCCGTGCGCGATACCTTCCCGGTTGGTCTGACGTTGGCTTTGCAAGACGTTCAAGCCGTTGAAGGCGGCGAGGCTTACGCCCGGCAACTGCGCTACGACGTAAACGACTCGTATCTGGAGACGCTGCGCGGTGATGATTTTGTGGGCGTGCAATCGTATTCGCGCGTGCAAGTGGGTGCGACCGGCGCGGTGCGTCCCGATGCGGCTGCCGAGTTGACGCAGATGGGTTACGAGTTTTATCCCGAAGCGCTCGAAGCCACGATCCGTGAAGCGGTGGCGGTGTCTGGTTGTCCCGTCATAGTCACCGAGAACGGCATTGGGACTGAAGACGATACGCGGCGCGTGGCGTATATCGAACGAGCGCTGCAAGGCGTAACGCGTTGCCTTACCGATGGCCTCGACGTGCGCGGTTACTTCTACTGGTCGGCGTTCGATAACTTTGAATGGCAGCTGGGTTATCGGCCGCATTTCGGCCTGATCGGGATTGATCGCGAATCGTTCGAAGTAACGATCAAACCTAGCGCGCGGCGCCTGGGCGACATCGCGCGGGCGAATGCAATCTGACCGAACGCGAATCTCTGCGAATAACAACGAGGCGACCGGAGAAAGGTCGCCTCGTTGTGGTTAGTGAGGTCTACTTCGAGATCTCGAAGTCTAGGTTAAGCGGCTGTCGGTGATAGAGGTCAGTTACTGGCACATCGTCGCCGACGACTTCCAGCTGCACATCGTCGAACCACACTTCGCCCTCGCCACTCAATAAGACGCCGTAAGCAACAAAGGTACTATCGTCTGGCACATCCAGCACAACCTCATATTTCTGCCAGTCGCTGTTTCCCTGAATGGAGCGGTCCTCCATATTGTCAAGGCTGTATATCTTCCCTGAAGGCCCATCGACCCGCATCCACAGGCCGGCCCAGGCCTTGACGTTATTTGCTTTGATGTAGGCTGATAGCCGCACTCGTTTACCACGATAACCGGCCGCAACCCCGGTACTCAACGTTCCAAAGTCCGTGGCCGCGATCGAGGTTGTCGATTTGATATACGCGCTCGATTGGCCAGTGTGCGCGACGGTGTCGTCGAAACCCATCTCGTAGGCTTGAGGACGACCGCCGTAAATACCCCAATCAGGCATGTTCCCATCCAGATCGATACCTTGCACTCGTATTTGACCAAGATCCGGTTGGCCGAGGTAGGCAGTGACTTGAATATCTTTGCCGACTATTTCGACCTGTACGTCATCAAGCCAGGCACGCCCCTGACCGTCCAGCGAAATACCATAGTCGATGCGAGTGGCCGTGTCCGGCACATCAAGTACCAGCTCACACTTCTGCCAGGTCACACTGCTCATGAGGCAGCTGCTTGAGAGTGGCAGCTCACTATTAGTGGAGTCAACGGTGGCGAAGAAATACGCCCTCCGCTCGCTGATCTGATCGGATTTGACCCACGCGGAGATGCGTGCCCGCTGAGTGCGATACGGCTTGGCCTTGATCGATTGCACGAGTTTCGCCAGACCGATCGGTTTGGAGGTATCCCAGGCCAGAATGCCGCTGCCCTGACCGTCGAAAGTGACCGTCGAATCCACGCCGCTCACATAATCCTGGACGTCGCCCATGAGTGTCCATCCGGTCGTGTCCGTTTCAAAGCTGGAATTAGTCGGTTGAGCGAGTGCGGTCAGGTCCGCTGGCGATGGCGTACTTTCGAGCGTTGGCCTGGGTGTAGGTTCTGGCGTCACTTCCGCTGCCATCATTTCTTCCGTCACGGCGGTGGTTGCCACGTCCGTCCCCACTACCTCAAACTGCACGTCGTCGATCCAGACCTGCCCGCTGCTATTAAGCAAAACGCCAAAAGCGATGTTGGCGCTATCAGCCGGGACGTCCAGCACCACGTCATATTTCTGCCAATCTGTCGTGCCGCGAATGGGTCGATTAACCATGTTGTCAATGCTGGTCATTGAGCCTTGAGGCCCATCGACCCGCATCCACAATCCGGCGCGTCCTTCCACCTGCTCGGTCTTGAGGTAAGCTGACAGGTGCAAGCGCTTACCGGCGTAGAGATCGGGCAGCATCATCTGCATCAAATTGCCGAAGTCCTTTGGGTTGCTGACTTTCGATTTGATGTACCCACTGGCTTTCCCGGAATGAACAATCCCAGCATCAAGCCCAACCTCATAATCTTTGGTATCGCCACCATATGTATACCAACCGTCCACATAGCCGGTTGTGGAAACGACGCGCGATGAAGAAGGGTTGACGACCGGGCTGGTCGTCGGCTGACGAACCGCCAGGATAACGCCGGTGACCACTACCGCCATCACGACCAGCGCGGCTAGGCCGCCAAACACGCGCATCGATTGTCGCCAGAGCACCGCCAGGCTGTTCGTTCGACGACGGCGAGATGTTGTACTCTCAAACGTCAGAGTCAGTGGGGCATGCACGCTGTTGAGTTTGCCCAGCAGTTCATAGCGAATGTTTTGTTGCAGGGCGGTGTGTTCGGCCAGCTGTCCGCGACACAGCTGGCAGCTCGCCAGATGCGCGTCAATGGTTTCCCGCGCCGCATCATTCAGTGTCTGATGAATATAACCGCTGAGTTGCCTGGCACTAAGATGGTTATTCATACGGCTTGCTCCTCTTCCAGTGTGACCAAATCGGCCAGCGTCAAACGTGTGCGAAGTTGCTCGTACGCCAACCGCACGCGGGATTGCGCCGTGGCGAGCGGGCAGCCCAGGATGTCCGCCATTTCGTGATAAGTATGCCCGGCCCAGTAACGCAATAGAATCGCTTCACGCAGTGGCGGCTTCAATGCCTGAACCGCCTGCCAGACCTGACCGCGCGTCTCGTCGCGGCTGACCCGACGTTCGGGGCCAAGCGCTGGATCGATCACATCCTGGCCGGATTCAAGCCAGCTAAAGATCGGCACATTGATCGGGCCGCGCCGTCGATACCGATTGCGGCAGCGGCTCACCGTGATCGTGTGCAGCCAGGTCGAGAAGCTGGCGCGGCTAGAATCGTAGCGTTTGATGTTTGCGAGCGCGTAGTTCAAGGCGTCCTGTGTTACTTCCTCGGCCTCTGCCGGGTGATCCAGCAGGCCGTAAGCCAGGCGATACACCTGATCTCGAAACTGCTCAAAGAGGGTTTCGGCGGCGCGTTCGTCGTGAGCCTGCCAACGTTGAATCAATCTATCAAGGTCTGGCATTTATGTCCGTTTGATTGCCGGGATGAAGTACGTTCTACAGTGTTATACACTCGAGACCGGCGATTTAATCACAGCAAACAAAAACTTCCACAGTCGGCCTTGACTGCGGAAGTATCATGCGATGGTAGTGGCGGCCTTCAGTCTGCCACAGGCAAGGTAAACCAAAACCGGCAGCCGCCCGGCGCAGTATCGACACCCACTTGCCCGCCCATCTTCTCCACAATCTGCCGCACGATGGACAGCCCCAGCCCGTGGCCGGGGGCGCGCACCGTGGATAATTGCGTGAAGGGCTGAAAGAACCGGGCCTCAAGTTCAGGCGGCAGGCCCGGCCCGTCGTGTTTGACCCAGAAGCAAATGGTATTGTTCGGCTGCACATCACTACCCAGTTCGATATGCGGCGGCTGGCCGCCATATTTGATGGCGTGGCTGAGATAATTGATCCAGACTTCCTTTACCCACGGGCCGTAGCCCAGGGCCGCCGGCCAGTGATCGGGCGCAGCGATGACTGCGCTGCTTTCGGCGATCATAAAGGTGAGTTGGTGCTGCGCCTCGCCGATGAGGCGGCTCATATCCAGCGGTTGCAGCGGTGCGTCACCCGTGCGCAGCTTCGCCAGCAGCCGCAGTTCGTCGATGACGCTCTGCATTTTGAAGGCGTTGCGGACGATGGTATTGATGAAGTCCTGGCGGGTGGCTTCCGGCAGATCGGGCCGCGCCTGCAAATACTCGCCGAAGCCGACGATGTTGCCCAGCGGGCTTTTGAGGTCGTGCGCCACGGTGCGGGCGAACGCATCCAGTTCGTCGTTGCGGCTGTGCAGGTCGGCCTGTGCCTGCTTGTAGTCGGTGACATCCTGCGCCATCGCGATCAGACATGGCTCACCGTCGATGACGATCCGCCCGGCGGTCAGCACCGCATAGCCGATTTCGCCGGATTTCCGGCGATATTCTACTTCCAGGCCGCGCACTGCGCCGTCGCGCGCCAACTGCTCCAGCAGCTTGCGGTGATCGTCCGGGTTGTTCCACCAACTCAATTCGCGCGTCGTGTGGCCGATGATTTCATCGCGGGTGTAGCCAGTGTGATGCAGAAAGGCGGCGTTCACGTCCAGGCAGCGGCCATCGGCCTGGGTGGAAACGAGAATCATATCGGGGCTGAGGCGAAAAACCGCGGCGAGTTTCTCGTCTGATGTGCGCGCAATCTCACCGGCCACCGGGTTGTGCGGTGCGTCTGAGGGAGTCGAAGCCGTTTCCATGCGAGTGTCAGCCTTGAGCGCAAACCATGCAGGCAGTCGCGCTACTGTTGTTCGGCGGCAATTTCTTCGACGAGTTCGCGAATCTTGCGTTCGGTCAGCTGCGTGTCGGGCAGGTTGGCCGCATCGAACGGGATGTGTTCAAAGACTAGGAAGTTGCGGATCAATTCATCATGTTTGGCAAAGAGTTCAGGCGTTAGTACGTCGCCCAATCGATACGTGAGTTGCATGAGCAGGCTCCATGAGGTTGTAACCCGATTATAGCAGGTAGCAGGCTGAAGTCCGCATGTTACAATTTCATCAGCATCGATGTGGCTTACTGGAGGAGGTCAAGATGTCAATCTCAAAAGCGTTTAGACGAAATCTCGGTTACATGGGAATGTTGATATGGTTGTTGGCCGGTTGCGGGATCGATCAGCAGATAGCAACCGATCGGACGCCGACTACTCCCTCAATCGAAACGAACCCTCCCACACCGCTCGCGCCCACCCTTCAACCCACGCCGACACCTGCGCCAACAATTGCACCGCCAGTGACCGCATCGCCGGCGATTGTATCGCCAGCGACCGTGTCGCCAGTGGTTCAGCCAAAAGTGCAAGAATATCCTGTGCCGGCTGGTTCGCATCCGCACGACGTAGCCCCGGCCCCGGACGGCGCAGTCTGGTACACGGCGCAATCGGCCGGAGCACTGGGCCGGCTCGATCCCGCGACAGGCGAGACGCGACACATTCCATTGGGGACACGTTCTGCGCCGCATGGCGTGATCGTCGGGCCGGATGGTGCACCGTGGATAACGGATAGCGGCCTGAACGCCATCGTGCGCGTCGATCCGGCGACGGACGAGGTTAAGCAATTTCCGCTGCCCGCCGGGCGCAACGTCAATCTCAACACGGCGGCCTTTGATGCGCGCGGTGTGCTGTGGTTCACGGGGCAGGGCGGCGTCTATGGCCGTCTCGATCCGGCCACCGAAGTAGTGGAAGTCTTCGAGGCGCCGCGCGGCCGTGGTCCGTATGGCATCGCGACCACGCCGGATGGCGATGTGTACTACGCTTCGCTGGCAGGCAGTCACATCGCGCGGATCGATGTGGTGACGGGCGCGGCCACCCCGATCGATCCGCCCACGCCCAATCAAGGCGCGCGCCGCGTGTGGGCCGATTCGCAGGGCCGCATCTGGGTGAGCGAGAGGAACAGCGGGCAAGTGGCGGTGTACGATCCGGCGGCGAACACGTGGCGCGAGTGGCGTTTGCCGGGCGATGGGCCGCAAGCGTATGCCGTATACGTCGATGAGGATGATCAGGTGTGGCTGAGTGACTTCGGCGCGAATGCGCTGGTGCGCTTCGATCCGGCCAGTGAGACTTTCGAGGTTTTTACGCTGCCCAGTTCACCGGCCAGTGTCCGGCAAATTCTGGGCCGCCCCGGTGAAGTCTGGGGCGCGGAGTCGGGCACGGATAAATTGGTGGTGATCCGCACGGGTTAGGACGCGGCTTGATCGCTCAGCTGCCGAATGGCCTGCGCCATAGCGGCAAGGTTAAACCCGTCATTGCGAGAACTCCATGCCCGTTCGCCGGCATGCGTCCGGACAGAAACTTCGTCGGCGACCGTCACTGCGAGGAGCGTTTTTTGCGACGAAGCAGTCTCCTACTCGACCGGCAATTGGCGTTGATCGACATTGAG